>JAJPXE010000016.1 GCA_021205645.1 Candidatus Gastranaerophilales bacterium
ACCCCAGCCCTCTTAGGATGACACATTTCTACCCTCTCTGTCAGAAATAGGCAGTATTTGCCGCATGTAAATTTTAGGATTTCTCCGCAGGCTCTATTTGATATATTCTTATCACAAGTTGCACAAAGTGAAATATTGTGCTAAAATTTGAACAATTAAAAAGAGAGAGGTTTACTATGAGCGAAAGCAGCCATTGGGTTGTAACAAAGGTTTTTGCGGGACATGCCGTGAGTGTTAATTTTGATACTATTCTCACAATGTGGCTTGCAATGGGAATACTTCTTCTCTGTGCAATTATGATTGTTAAGAATGCAGCTGTTATACCGACAAGGATACAATATACCGGCGAAGCGATTTTGAATTATTTTGCTTCAATAACGGCAGGCAGTATGGGCGAAAAAGAGTCTAAAAAACATAATCCGCTTATTTTGACTCTGTTTATGTTTATCCTGACCGCAAACCTCGTCGGTCAAATTCCGTTCAAGATTGTTCATCTTGCAAACGGTGAACTGGCATCTCCTAACAATGACATCAATATGACAGCTGCAATGGCGGTTGTTGTTGCAATATATTGTATATACTACGGAGTTAAAGCCAACGGGTATAGATATTTCTTTAAAGGTTGGTCTATGGGTGATTTAATTATTACCCTGATTGATACTCTGGAATTGTTTGTAAGACCGTTTTCGCTTGCATTGCGGCTTTTTGCCAACATTCTGGCAGGTGAAATCATGATTGCAACATTTGTGGGAATGGTTGCGTGTTTCGTACCGCTTCCATTCATGCTGTTTGAGTTGTTTGTTGCTCTTATTCAGGCGCTTGTATTCGCCCTGTTGTCTTCAACATACATTACTATGGCGGTTGCGGAAGAGCACTAAATTTGAAAGTTAGAATATTTTTATATAAAGGAGAAAAATTATGGCAGTAGAACAAGTATTAGATGCATCAAAATTAGGTGCAGGTATAGCAGCTCTGGGTGTTTTGGGCGGCGGACTCGGATTAGGTATTGCTACTAAAGGGGTTCTGGACGCTATTGCAAGACAACCGGAAATTAAAGCCGAAGCGTTCAAAAACTTTATTATCGGTGCCGGACTTGCCGAGGCAACTTCGATTTATGCACTTTTTATAGCGCTGTTGCTTATATTCTCTTAAAAAAAATAAAGGTGATAACTAATGTTAGAATTTAATGCAACCTTTTTTGTTGCCATGTTTAGTTTTATAATTTTCATGATTATTATGAATTCAATTCTTTACAAACCTCTCGTGAAAATTGAGGAAGAACGTGATAAGTTGATTTCAAAAAATTATGAAGATACAAAAATAACAACCGAAAAAGTTGAGGAATTAAAAAAACAGCATGAATTGAGTATTGAAAAATCAAAATTTCTCGCTAAAACTAACTTTAACAAAAAGGTTTCGGAATATAAAAACCGCAGAAACGGTATAATAGAAAACGCCAAAAACCTGTCAAAGAAAGATTTGGCAATTTCAAACGCCGGGCTTGAAGGTGACGAAAGAGAAGCAAAATTGTTGTTAAAATCCGATATTTTAACTCTGGCAAATCTTGCCGCATCAAAAATTCTGGGATATCAAACACAGATAAAAGAAATCGACGACGATATCGTTAATTCCTGTATGAACGGATAAAAAGAGAGAATAAAATGGTTAACTCATTAACGCAAATATGGAATAACATACTTCAATCAAACTTGTTTAACTTTGTTGTGATGCTGTTTGTTCTGGGTTGGATTATAAAAAAATTTGATATTGCGGATAAAATTGAACAGGGCAGGAGAAATATTGAAGATAAAATAATTCTCTCAAAACTATCAAAAGAAAATGCTCTGACATCCCTTTATGAGGTTCAATCCGAAACAAAAGAGGTTGATGACGAGGTGTTTAATATCCTTGAGAAATCGGATAAAAATGCGATTGTAGTGGGTGAACGCCTGATTGAAGATGCTCACAAGCAGGCTGAGGAGTTTAACAAAGCTGTTCAAAAAACCATTGACGGAAATATTAAAGCTCTTAGGCTTAAATTATCCGACAGAACGGCTAAGGCGGCTTTGATGATTGCTAAAAAACATATTCAATCGGAATTGGATAAGGATAAAAGCTTGCATATAAAATTTATTAACGAAAGTATTGAGGCTTTGAACGGAGTGGAATTATAATGAACAAAGCAGAAGAAAACGAGAATAAACTTGCAGCACAAAGGTATGCAAAAGCACTTCTGGAACTTGCCGGCGACGATAAGCTGTTTAAAGATAAAATCCTGGCAGAGCTTACAGATATAACATTGTCTGTTAAATCCTCTGATGACCTCAAAAGGGTTATGACTTCTCCTGTTATCTCCATAGCAGAAAAAAAGAATGTTATTACTAAACTTTTCGGGACAAAAACAGATAATATTCTGCTCAATTTTCTGCATTTCCTTATTGATAAAAACAGATTTTCTATTCTTGAAAGTATTACAAAAGAGTATAAAAACGAGATTAACAGGTTGAATAACCTCATTACAATATCAGTAACGTCTGCCATAACACTGACAGAAGCAGAAAAATCCGATATAAAAATGCAATTATCGGATATTTTAAAAAAGAACATAGAACCCGAATGGAGTGTAAATCCTGAAATAATAGCGGGATTGGTGTTTGAAGCCGGTGATAATATTGTTGATAACAGCCTCAGACACAAGTTACAAGATTTAAGCAGAAACATAATTAAATAAGAGGAAAAGATATGACAGTAATTAATCCTGATGAAATAAGTTCGATAATAAAATCAAACATAGAAAACTACACATCAAAGACAGAGATTTCAAATGTCGGGAGTGTGCTTGAAATAGGTGATGGTATTGCAAGGATATACGGTTTGAGAAACGTGATGTCAAACGAGCTTGTGGAATTTGAAGACGGCAAAGGTACTCTCGGTATAACTCTCAACCTTGAAGAAGATAATGTTGGTGTAGTAATTCTAGGAGAATATACCCACATAAAAGAGGGTATGACAGTAAAGACAACCGGACGCATAGCATCTGTTCCGGCAGGCGATGGTTTAATCGGCAGAATAGTAAGCCCGACTGGTAAACCTCTTGACGGAAAAGGTGATATTGTATCCGACAAAACAAGACCTGTAGAGAGAGTTGCTCCGGGGATTGTAGCAAGAAAATCGGTACATCAGCCCCTGCAAACAGGTTTAACGGCGATTGATGCTCTCACTCCTATCGGACGCGGACAGAGAGAGTTAATAATCGGTGACAGGCAAACGGGTAAAACAGCAATTGCAATTGATACCATTATTAACCAGAAAGGTCAGGATGTTATCTGTATTTATGTTGCAATCGGTCAAAAGGCATCAACCGTAGCTCACCTTGCAAAAACACTGGAAACTCATGGTGCTATGGATTATACGATTATTGTATCGGCAACGGCAAATGAACCGGCTCCGCTGCAATATATAGCTCCGTTTGCGGGAGTTGCCATGGCAGAAGAATTTATGGAACAGGGAAAACACGTCCTCATTATTTACGATGATTTAACAAAACAGGCTCAGGCATATCGTGCAATGAGTTTGTTATTGAGACGACCTCCCGGACGTGAGGCATATCCGGGTGATGTTTTCTATCTGCATTCAAGGCTGCTTGAAAGAGCGGTTAAGCTCTCTGACGAGCTTGGCGGAGGAAGTATCACCGCTCTGCCTATTATTGAAACGCAGGCAGGCGACGTATCCGCATATATTCCGACAAATGTAATTTCGATTACCGACGGTCAGATATTCCTTGAAACAGCACTGTTCAATTCCGGTGTCAGACCGGCAATAAATGCGGGTATATCGGTATCACGTGTCGGAGGTGCCGCTCAAACTAAGGCTATCAAAAAAGTTGCGGGCAAATTGAGGCTTGATTTGGCTCAATTCAGAGAGCTGGAAGCGTTTGCGCAGTTTGCATCGGATTTAGACGAAGCTACAAAAAAACAATTGCTTAAGGGGCAAAAACTCACAGAAGTTTTAAAACAACCGCAATATCAGCCTTTAAGTGTTGCTCAACAGGTTTCAATACTCTATGCGGCAAATGAGGGTTTCCTTGATAATATTGATAATAAAAATATCGGCGAGTATAAAAAAAGCTGGTTTGAGCATTTAGAGGCTAATCTTCCCGAACTTGTACAAAGGCTCAATGCTGGTTCTAACCTTGAAGATGCCGATGCGGAAGCTTTAAAAGCAGAACTTGCTAAGTTTACCGGAAGCTTTTCTTAAAGAAAGACAGGTGACAGATAAGTGCCAAATTTAAAAGATATAAAAAGCAGGATACAAAGTGTCCAAAATACTCAAAAAATAACAAAGGCTATGAAAATGGTCGCAGCGGCAAAGGTTAAAAAAGCAGAGAACTCTGTTAAAGCCTCCAGACCATTCACAACCGAGTTAATGAAAATGTTCCGGAAGATGTTATCAGGAGCTCGAGAACTTTCGAATAACGGAGAAACATTCAGTCGTCCGCTTGATAATTATCCAGTTCTATTGACGGAACGCAAGGTAAAAACAGCAGGACTTGTTGTCGTGACCTCAAACAAAGGGCTTGCGGGTGCTTATAATGCTAATGTTATCAGGACAGCCCTGAAAAAAGCGGAAGAATATTCTTCAAACGGAATAGAAACACTATTATATATAATCGGTCAAAAAGGAGTTTCTTCACTGCGGCACAGACCGGACATTAAGATTGCTAAAAAATACATTGCTGTTGCAGACAACCCGAATGCATCAGGAGCAAATCTTATCGCTGAAGATCTGGCAGCCGATTTTGTCGAAGGTGAAATTGATAAGATAGAAATTATTACTACGAGGTTTAATAATATGATGTCTTATGCCGTTCAGGATTGGACGGTTTTGCCATTGGAGTTTGAGGGAAAATCTGAGAATATCAAGCTTGAATCATTAATGGAGTTTACACCCGATACGAGGGCAATTTTGCGGAAGATAGTTCCAATGTTCATTACAAATTCTATATTTCAGGCATTGTTAGAAGCAAATGCAAGTGAGCTGGCATCAAGAATGACTGCTATGTCAGCAGCATCAAAAAATGCTGAAGAAATGATAAACAGCCTGACTGTTTCGTACAACAAAGCAAGGCAGGGTGCGATTACTCAAGAACTCATTGAGATTGTATCGGGAGCATCCGCTCAAAAGTAAGATTTATGACAAAAGTTTCGGTAATAATACCTGTTTATAACAGTGAAAAATATCTTGCTGAATGTCTGGAAAGCATCGTTAGTCAGTCTTTAAAGGACATTGAGATTATATGTGTTGACGACGGTTCAACGGATAAATCTCCTGGTATTTTGAATAAATACAGCCTGAAAGACAATCGGGTGATTTTGCTGAATCAAAAAAATTCGGCACAAAGTGAAGCAAGGAACAGAGGACTTGAGATTGCAAAAGGTGATTATATCTATTTCCTTGACAGTGATGATTATGTTGAGCAAAATATGCTTGAAGAGTGTGTCAAAATACTTGATAGTACAAATGCCGGCTTTGTGTGTTTTAATACGGAAATTATCGGAGATGACAGTTCAAGGCTGTTCAAACGTGCAAAGAAGTATTCTCAGCTGAAATTCAGCGGACTGCTTTCTTTAAATGGCGAAGTCAGGGATACGCTGAATGTTTATTTGTGGAATAAAGTTTTTCGCTCAAATATTATAAAAGAGCATACCCTGAGATTCCCGCCAAAATTGTGCTATGAGGATATAAGTTTTACAAAATCATACTTTTTATTTGTTGAAAAAGCATATTTTGATATGCGGAGATTTTATCATTACCGCATTCATGACGAATCAGTTATGGCGAAGAATTATAAATCAAAAACTGCGATTTTAGACCATTTCAGGAATTGGCATGAGATATTAAAGAATTTTTCCGCTGATAGGGAGTTATTCTTAAAAAATAAAGATACTCTGGAAAAATGGTTTTGGGATTATTATTTTATGACTGGAACTCTTTTAAAATCTGCTGTTGATAATGATTTAGAGATTTTAAAAGTTCAATATTTTGATGAATTTAACGAAATTTATGAGAAGTATAGATAATGGATCGGGGGAAACCCTCAAAATTGACATGCTATGAAACTATGCTTTTGCTCCGCTTGTCCGGCAAGGGCTTAAACTTTTTTACCACACGCAAGGTTATCATCTCACCCGGGAGCAAATGTATTATTTCCCGTAGTTTGCATGGCTATCACCTCTTCTGCAGGGGTAAATGTATTATTTCCCAAGTTGATTAGCTTTTTGTGCGGTTTTTTCAATCAGGTTGAAAAACATATCCGCAGAGCCGATTTCATCAAGATAATCAACTCCGACCCTTGTACAACCGCCCTTTGTAGCAACACCTGCTATCAGGTCTTCCGCTGTTTTATCACTGTTTAAAAGCATTTTTGCAGAACCGATTGCTGTTTGAATGCTCAATATCAAAGATTTTTGGTATTCAAGTCCTAATTTTTCACCCGCTCTTGCAATTTCGTTTATTACCTTGTAGTAAAATGCAGGACCTGAACCGGAAATAGCTGTTACAATATCAATTTGATTTTCTTCAACTTCAATGGCTTTACCGATTTTAGACAGGAATTCAACGACAAAATCAGTATCTTCCCGACTTGCATTTTTACCGCCGGCAACACCGCTCATACCCTCTAATACAAGTGCCGGAGTATTTGGCATTACCCTGACAACCCTTGAATTCGATGGAAGAATTGTTTCAATAAACTTTGTAGTAACACCTGCCGCTATTGACACAATGAGCTTGTTTGGTGTGACACTTTCTTTTATCCCTTCTAATACACACTCAATGTAATTCGGAGTTGTAGACAGGAATATTATATCGGATAATTTTACGAGTTCGTTGTTGTCCGTTACTACTTTTATTCCGAGTTCATTGTTCTTCTCATCTGCTTTTTCTTGTGAAATTTCGGCAGCGGTGATATTTTCTTTACTGACGAAACCTGATGCGGTAACTCCGCCAATGATTGCACTTGCCATTTTCCCGCAGCCTATAAATCCGATTTTTTTGTTCATAATATTTAACCTTTTGTTGACTATTTACATTGTTTTATATAACATATACCCATATAATAGTAAATAGCAAAAAGGAAATAAAGATATGAAACGTACACTGGAAGGAACAAAAGTAAAAAGACAGAAAGTAAGCGGTTTCAGGGCAAGAATGTCAACTCCCGGCGGACAGGAAGTTATCAACAGACGCCGTGCAAAAGGCAGACATAAACTCGCTATTGAAGCTAAAAAAAGAGCTTAAGACCGTTGTCTTTATCCAATATTTGTAAAAAAATGACCCTCTAAGGGGCATTTTTTGTTTTCTTATTTCCTTTTAACGATACTATTCTCCAATCCTTGCCCTCTACGTTTTACTGTTATCTCGGATTAAAAAATATCATACCTTTTTCTGAGAACGGAGGAGTAAGCGGGCAGAGGATACAGATAATTACAGGCTTAAAACAAGACTTGATTAAGACTTGATCAAAAATGATATATACTTATCACCGTATTTTTTCTGCTTGATAACCTCATATCCTACACTATTAATTTCTGTTATATGTTCAAGTATTACAATGCCGCAGGTTTTAATCAAAGACAAACTTTGCTCATATATTCCACTCATATACGGCGGATCAAAATAAATGACATCAAAATTTTTATTCAAATTTTTTATTAGTTTGAGGCTGTCGCC
>JAJPXE010000141.1 GCA_021205645.1 Candidatus Gastranaerophilales bacterium
CATTTCTTAACCTCTGACTCCCTGCCTCCGGAGCAAGTGTCATTGTCGATTTCCTAACACTCTGAACAAGATTTGCAAGCTCTAAATTAAACCCGTATCCTCTGGCTCGGAAGTGATACTGAAATTTTCTTTTTATTAAAATCTAATGATAATTCCTTAATTACTTCATTAATATTTGAATAATCGTTAGAAGATAAAGACAACAACGAATATTCGTCATATCCGGTATTTTTAACTAAATCTTTAGCGATTGAAATAATTTCACCGGCATTTCTTTCTCTAACAGGTAGTGTAACATGTCCTGGCTGACAAAATCTGCACATTCGTCCGCAACCCCGCCGAATTTCTATTACGGCTCTATCCTGAACGGAGCTTGAGAACGGTATCGGATATCTCCTCGGAGCAGTTTTATTTTCTAGCTGTGCAATACGTTTATTAACCGTTTTGTTATAACCTTTTGCCCAGACTCCCTCAATCCTGCTTAAGGCTTGTATTCTCTCAGCTCTGGGTTTACCTTTTGTTAATTTCAAAACATCACATACTTCTATAACAGACTCCTCGCCGTCCCCTATCATAAAACAATCGATAAAATCCGATAGCGGCAGGGGATTATATGCACACGGGCCGCCTGCAACTATTATCGGGTCATTATCTGTTCTTTGTGAATTTTTATACGGTATACCCGCCATTTCAAGCATTTTTAATACGGTAGGATAAGCAAGTTCCCACTGGAGTGAAAACCCGATTACATCAAACTCGTTGGCGTGTCTTTTTGTCTCAAGAGCATACAGAGGCGACGGATGAAAATCAGGCTCGGGTGCGTAAACTCTGTCTGCCATGTAACAATCCGTTTTGTTAACCTGTTCATACAAAACTCTTACCCCCAGATTGCTGATACCGATTTCGTACTTGTCAGGAAATGCCAGAAGCATTCTTACCTTTGCAGAGTCAAAATCTTTGTTATATGACAAAAATTCCCCGCCAACATACTGATAAGGCTTCGTACATCTGTATAAAGACTCCCTCTGCTCTCTGAAAAAACATTCCATTATGCTAAATCTTCCGGTATATATTTTTCTATTTCGATGAGCTTCCCTGTAAGTGTTTTGTTATCAAGTGCTTTCATAAACAACGGCAGCTCGGAGCTTTTAATATCATAATTATATAAACAAGTTTCGTTATCAACATTACGTAAAATAGTTACGATATAATGGCATTTTTCGGCATATGCGGTTAGTTTTGACTCAATAAATTTTTTACCGTTCACATCACGTTTTAGTTTCACATAGTTAAATCCTGCAAAAAATTTGATTTTTTCTCCAGTATCCTGAGGCAAATCCTTATTATGACGGTTAAACATACTGATAACCTTTTTGTTTATATCTTCTGACATAAATCCCTCCTAATAATAATTAAACACCTGAGAATAAATAAGTAAAATATTTAATAAAAAATTTACAAAGAAGCAGGGGTAAATGTATTATGTTCCGGAATTTACACGGTCATCACCTCACCCGGGGGTAAATGAATTCTATTCTAAAATTTGCACAGTCATCACCTCACCCGGGGGTAAATGAATTCTATTCTAAAATTTGCACAGTTATCACCTCACCCGGGGGTAAATGAATTCTATTCTAAAATTTGCACAGTTATCACCTCACCCGGGGGTAAATGGATTATGTTTAAAATTTCGTATGATTTTCACCTCACCCGAATTTGTAAATTCGCCATCGGCAGACCGTGTCGGTTTTGCAGACACACGCTGTCGCTGCTCATTAACAAATTCTACCCTCTCCGTCCGGAGAGGGCAAACGGGTGCAATCACCTCACCCGCAAGATTAAACCACTAAATCACAAGTCTTGCTGCCCTCTCCTGCTCCGAATGCCCAGAGAGAGAGGAAAATATTTTCGGGGATGGATAAGAACCCGCAGAAAAGGACAGAACGGCAGCACAACTGCAGCAGCAGGTACTTCTATATAATAAAGTTTCTACAGATTTCAGTAACAAACTTTTACAATACCAAAAAAGATGATATAATATTCAAACCATGGAAAATTTATACAGTGAACACAGAAAACAACAGTTTCGATATGAGGCGATTAGCCGGGGAAACCCCAAATGGGAGAATTCACTTATCCGCACGGGAGATTTATCACATAAAGAATACGAAACACGCTCGGAGTTTGAACGTGATTATAACAGAATTCTGAACTCGTCAGCATACAGCAGGCTTAAACACAAAACTCAGGTTTTTTTTGCAACAAATAATGACCACGTATGTACGAGAATTGAACACGTTAATATTGTTGCCTCTATTGCAAAAACCATTGCACGCTCTCTGGGACTTAATGTAGAACTCGTCGAAGCAATAGCTTTCGGTCACGATTTAGGTCATTCACCGTTCGGACATCACGGTGAAAGAATTATCGCTAAAATTATGGATGAAGAAAATATCAACTTACCATTCTGGCATGAAAAAAACAGCCTTAGAATAGTTGATTATATAGAAACACTGCCAAACCGCAACGGCGAACACGAAAACCTTGCCCTGACTTATGCCGTCCGTGACGGGATTGTCTGCCATTGCGGTGAAGTCGATGAAAACGGATTAAGACCGAGAAACGAATTTATTGACCTTGATAAAATGTTCAAAGGACAGTGTATGCCGTATACGTATGAAGGCTGCGTTGTCAAAATATCCGATAAACTCGCTTATATCGGACGGGATATTGAAGATGCCTCACTATACGGGTTCTTTACAAAAAGAGATTATGTAACACTAAAACAAATCGCACAAAACTTTACCAAGCATAAAATGAAACTAAGACAGATAAACCCTACATCTTTGATTTATGAACTCGTGACTGATTTGTGCATGAACTCTTCTCCGGATACCGGTTTAAACTTCTCTGCAGAAAATTACGAGCTTATGAACCAGATTAAAAAATTCGTGTTTGATAAAGTCTGTATGAACAAACGGCTTGAACCGTTTATGGATTACGCTAACCTTGTCATAAGAACAATTTATAAAGTGCTCCAAGATTACTACGACGGTGAAAATACTATCAAAAGACTTAAAAAACACACAAAAATTTATCCTCTTATGACTACTGATTTTAGAAAATGGCTTATTAAATATTCCAACATCGATATAGAATCTCGAGCAAAACGAAAATATAAAAACAAAATCATTTATGATATTCATAATTTTAATGACTATCGTCAGGCGATTATTGATTTTATCTCCTGTATGACCGACAAATATATAATGAAAATCTACAACGATTTAATAACATTCTGATAGCTGCAGTTTTTTTATTAAAACTTTTGATAATGAGTTTTGTTTCATTCAGGTTTAGCATCCGGTATTAATTTTAATTTGTTTCAGCCGGAAGTCAAGCAAATTTTCCCGAACGGAAAAATTCGATAATGTTTTTTAGATTTTTTGTTCCGGCAAGACTCAATCAGTATTAACACTGCGCCATCTTTTTACATCAAAGATTATATCTTCCAGAGTTATTTTCAACGGTTTAACATAAGGAGCATATTTTTTTATAATCTGTTTTTTTCTCAGCGATAATTCCTGAACAACAGCAGCATTCTCACAGGCAATAATCATAGTCGATTTTCCTGCCATACCGTAGGGTTTGGATTTTGTATCAAATGGCTTGCCGACAACTTTTGACCAGAATGCGTATAAATTTGCACGCTTCATCGCTTTCTGCAATATTTCATTTTCTCCCAGCATACCTGAAATTAAGCTGTCAATACCTTTAAAGTCTGTGTATAATATCTCTTTCATTTATCCTCTTGATAGTTATCAAGTTTAGTTTTATATCAGGCAAGTGTGTCCGACCTGCATTCTTTATTTTTAGTTTATGTTATCATTATAATACAATGGATTTTACGAATACGGAAGACATAATAAAAAATTCAAAAAAGATACTTATCATCTCTCACGTCAACCCTGACGGAGATGCTCTGGGTTCGACATGTGCTGTGTATTCTGCCATATATACACGATTTAAAAAGAAGTGTGATATGTGCGTACTTTCCTACGTGTCACCAAACTACAAGTTTCTGCCATATCTTGAACAGGCAAAACAGTCTTATGATAATTCGTTGGTTTATGACCTTGTAATAACCGTTGATGTTGCCGCCATTGACAGAATTGCAGCTGCAAAAATCCTGTTTGATAAGGCTAAAAATACTATCAATATTGACCACCATAAAACTAATAATAATTTTGGTGATTATAACTATATTGTTCCCGAAGCAAGCTCAACAGGTGAAGTTTTGTACGACCTGTTTAAAAACTCCGGTTGGGAGATAAATCCTGATACCGCAGAATGCCTCTATACCGCCATACTTACGGATACGGGCGGATTCCGGTTCAATAATACAACCGAAAATGTTTTTAAAATCGCTGCCGAACTCGTTAAAATCGGGGTTAATCCTAACAAAGTCTTTGTTCATTGTTATGAACTTAAATCAAAAAACTTTGTAATGTTTCAAAACTATTGCATTAACAAATCCGTTTTCCTTGATAACGATAAAATAGCTTATACGACTGTATATCGCAGAGATTTTGAAAAGTTTAGTGCAAAAGATGATTACACGGAGGGGCTGGCAGAACAACTCAGAGCAATTGAAACAACAGATATTGCTTTTGTTGTTAAAGAGATTGAACCTAAATTATGTAAAATATCTATGAGAAGTAAAAAATACGATGCCGCAAAGATATGCCTAACATTCGGCGGGGGGGGGCATTCCGGAGCTGCAGGCTGCACTATAAAATCCAATGTTGAAGCTTCTGTAAAAAAAATACTTGATGAAATTAAAAGGAACAACCGAATATGAAAAAGAAAACGGTTAACTTCTTTAAAAAGACCGTGATGTCAATAATAGAAAACGATTTTTCCGGCATGGCTTCAGAAATGAGCTATATGCTTGTTATCGGAATTTTTCCGTTTATGCTGTTTTTGATGTCATTGTTTAATTTAATCGGAAAAAATTATTATATGAACCCGCTTTTCATATTTCTGGAAAAGGTTATGCCTGCCGAGTCCTTAGGGTTAATCCACACCATGCTTAATCAGGTTTTAGGATTTACAAGCGGCAAGTCTGTGGCAATTTTAGGATTGCTCATATCGTTCATAATTTCACTTAATGCACTTGCCGTTGTGATTAAAGGGCTTAACAGGGCGTATAAAGTCGAGGAAACAAGAGCATTTTTGTATACGAGGCTTTTATCTCTTGTTATGGTTATTGTCAACACGTTAGTGTTATTTTTAAGCGTTAATTTAATCGTTTTCGGACGGGTTATCATAAGATTTTTGGTGGCATTTACGGCAATAACGACCGATACCGGTTCACTGCTCCTTGCGATAAGGTGGCCTGTTGCGTTTCTGGCATTGTTTGTTATGGCATTTTTGCAATATTATATTTTCCCGAATGTATCGTGGAGCGATGAACTTAAATGCAAGAGTGCTATTCCCGGAACTTTATTTTTCTGTATAATTTGGCTTATAGCATCGGGCGGTTTTTCAATATATGTTAATAAATTACATACATATAACTTTGTATACGGTTCAATTGCAGCATTTGCAATGTTGATGATATGGTTCTATTTCACATCAATGCTTATTCTGATAGGCGGGGAGATAAATTCTCAGGTCCACGATAAACTTGAACAGGATAAAATCCTTGCCGTACTTGAAAAGCAGGAGGAGATTGCTAAACAGAACGGTTTTTATGAAGAATTTGAAAATGATAAGGATAACGAAAATTAAACTATGACAACAAAGCAAACAGATGATTATATAAAGGCGGCGGAGAAATTTTTATATCCGCAGTTTGAGTATTTGGAAGATATCAGAGATTACAATCAGGAAAAAGTACTCAAAGCATTTACGGATAACAGGGTGGCAGCAGAGCATTTTTACACGGTTTCTGGCTATGGTCATGATGATTCGGGCAGGGAAGTGCTTGACAAAGTTTTTGCTCAAACATTCAGAGCAGAAGCGGCAATAGTTAGAAATCATTTTGTATCAGGAACGCACGCACTTGCCTGTGCATTATTCGGAAATTTGAGATATGGTGAAAAGCTGGTATCCGTGACGGGAACACCTTACGATACAATGCAGGAGGTTATCGGCACAACAGGGGCTAAACGTGAAAGTCTTATCGGGCATGGTGTTGTTTATGAGGAAATACCGCTTAAAAGTGACGGTACTGTTGATTTAGAAATGATAACAAACAAAATTGATAAATCTGTCAGAATGATAGAAATCCAACGCTCAAGAGGGTATTCGCTCAGACCATCGGTTAATATAGAAACAATCGGGGAAATATGTGAGGCTGTAAAATCTAAAAACCCTGATTGTATTTGTTTTGTCGATAACTGTTACGGTGAATTTGTTGAAAAGCGGGAACCGTTAGAGGTCGGTGCGGATTTAATTGCAGGTTCATTAATCAAGAATGCGGGTGGCGGAATAGTTGAAACCGGCGGATATATAGCAGGGAAAAAAGAATATGTTGAACAATCGGCAATAAGTCTCACCGCACCAGGAATAGGATGCGAAGGCGGTGCTATGTTAAATCAACACAGATTAATTTTTCAGGGGTTGTTTATGGCACCCTCCGTTGTTTGTGATGCGGTTAAAGGAACGGTGCTTGCAGCGAAAATCTTTGAAGATATCGGATATATTTCCACACCTAAATTTAATGAGAAACGAACGGATTTAATCCAAACAATAACATTTAATTCTCCCGAACCTCTGAAAGAATTTTGCAGAACAATTCAAGAGCTTTCGCCTGTTAATTCATACGTTACTCCAATCCCTGACAATGTTCCGGGATATGAAGACAAACTGATAATGGCAGGCGGTACATTCATAGAGGGGTCAACGATAGAACTATCTGCCGACGGTCCTTTACGCCCACCCTACGCAGTCTATATGCAGGGCGGATTGAATTATGCTCATGTTAAAATAGTAATTAAAAATATTTTTGAAAAAGTTTATAAATAACCAATTTTGTGTGTATAATTGGAATATGAATTATATTTTCTATTTTTTAATAGTTTTTTCATTGATATTCGGAGCAATAAACGGCAGGCTTGATAATGTTGTTAATGCAATAATATCGGGAGCTAATTTATCGGTCAAAATAGCATTTTCATTGATAGGAATAATGACGTTCTGGCTTGGTATAATGCATATAGCGGAAAAATCCGGTCTGGTAAAAATCCTTGCAAGATTGATAAAACCTTTAACAAATTGGCTTTTTGACGAAATATCGCCGGATAATCCTGCTATGGGTAATATTGCGATGAGTTTTTCGGCAAATGCTCTGGGACTTACGAATGCAGCAACACCAATCGGATTAAAGGTTATGCAAGAATTACAAGACGAAAATCAAGATAAGACAACAGCATCTAATGCCATGTGTATGTTTCTTGCTATGAATACAGCAGGATTTCAGATTATTCCTGCTGCCGTAATTGCCATTCTTGCAGGGGCAGGGGCTGAAAACCCGACAGAAATTATTATACCCGCCATGATTGTTACGGCAATTTCGTTTGTATCATCCGTTTTAATTGCAAAGTTATTTCAAAAATTCTGGCACCCTCAAACAATTAACAATGGGGGGAGTGAAGAATTATGATAAACACTGTTTCACTTTTTGCACTTCCTGTAATAATTG
>JAJPXE010000071.1 GCA_021205645.1 Candidatus Gastranaerophilales bacterium
TTTTTAAATATATCAGTTAGTCTGCCCAATGCAACACCGTCATCGGCAAAGAAATACTCTCCCGAATTATCGGTATACCTGAAAGCCGGATGTGCACTGGTGTCATCCCTTTTAATGCATACATCTTTAGAAACAATGCTGTTAGCTTCTTTGGAAAATACATCATTTTTCAGTTTTTGACCGATTTTGTCGTACATTTTTAGTTCTTCACTCAAATCAAGCATATCCCCTGTTTTAACACCTCTTGAATTAGTATATGTCTTGAATGCGATACCAAATGTGATATTATTCGGCTTATTGCAGTCGATTTTATTCATCATCAAATCCTTTTCCCTAAATAAATTGTTATAGTTGTTAATTTATTAGAAAATAAAGAACCCTGCACAAACAGGGTTCTTTATTAAGTTTATCTGTAATGAGCGAATGCTTTGTTAGCTTCTGCCATTTTGTGGGTATCTTCACGCTTTTTGCAAGCGGAGCCCTGACCGTTGGAAGCATCCATCAGCTCATTAGTAAGTTTATCAATAAAAGATTTTCCGCCTCTGTTTTTAGCAGCAGCGATTAACCATGATGAAGCAAGAGCAAAACCTCTGTCCGGTTTAACTTCGATAGGTACCTGATATGTCGAACCTCCGATACGTCTTGCTTTGACTTCCAGAAGCGGAGTTGCGTTTTGCAATGCCTTTTGGAATATTTCAATCGGGTTATCGTTTACTCTTTCTTTGATTTTTTCCATTGTAGCGTAGAATATTTTTTCTGCTAAGGATTTTTTACCGCGGCGCATAATTCTGTTAATAAACTTAGAAATATCAACGTTGTTGTAAATAGGATCCGGAGCAGGTATTCTTTTTTCAGGTTTTGAACGTCTTGACATTATTTCTTACCTCCCTTTTTAGCGCCGTATTTAGAGCGGCTTTGAGCTCTGTTAGCAACACCTGCAGTATCCAGTGTGCCTCTGACAATGTGGTATCTGACACCCGGAAGGTCTTTAACACGACCGCCCCTAATCAGAACAACACTGTGTTCTTGTAGGTTATGACCGATACCCGGAATATAAGAAGTTACTTCAAATCCGTTTGTTAATCTGACTCTGGCAACTTTTCTAAGTGCAGAGTTTGGTTTCTTAGGGGTTGTTGTATAAACCCTTGTGCATACTCCACGTCTTTGAGGACAATTCATCAAAGCAGGAGATTTTGTTTTGTCTGTTAGTTTTTTACGTTCTTGACGTACTAACTGATTAATTGTAGGCATTATTTTCTCCTTTTTGTTTTATTACACCGGCAACACACCGTGTTTTTCCGGGAACCCTTACTTATTCCGGCAGTGTTTGCTTTTTATACTCTGAACCGTTAAATTTAACTCAAAAATTCCGGCTAAAGTGTATATTCATCTAACTACACACATGGTCTAATGTCAATGAAGAAACTTTGAATTGTGTATTTATGTTGCGTAAACACTTGCATACAAAATTTTATATAGTAAACTTAATACAGTCGGAGTATAGTGCGTTGGTATGCCTTACCCGAAATCAAACAGAAAAGGAGAAATAAAATGCCAAAGATGAAAACACACAAATCTGCTGCTAAGCGGTATAAAATCACGTCAACAGGCAAAATTCAGAGAAGACGTGCCGGTATCGGTCATTTGCTTCAACACAAATCAGGTTCCAGAAAACGTAAACTGTTCAGCGAAATTACAATCGCTCAGGGTCAGGTTGATCTGGTGTCTAAAGAGTTACCATACAAGAAGTATTCAAGATAGGAGTGTTGGAAAATGAGAATAAAACGTGGAAATGTATGCCGCAACAGACATAAAAAAATATTAAAATTAGCAAAAGGTTTTAAAGGTGCAAGAAGCAGAATATTTAAGGTCGCTAATTGTGCTGTTATGAAAGCACTTAAGTATGCTTACAGGGACAGACGAACCACAAAACGCAATATGCGCCGTCTGTGGATTGTCAGAATAAACGCAGCTGTCAGAGCGCAGGGATTAAGCTATTCAAGATTTGTAAATGCCTGCAAAAAAGCTGATATTGTTGTTAACAGAAAAATGTTGGCAGACTTGGCGGTTAATGAACCTGATGCGTTCGCAATAGTTGTCGAAAAAGCGAAAGCAGCCATTGCTTAATATTGCTAAATTTTATAGATATTTATAAAAACAGCTAATTTATTTTTTAGGTTAGCTGTTTTTGTGTTAAGATAAACACAGGTAAAGCAGCCGGATAATCGCGCCTTAGCGGGTGAGGAAAGTCCGTGCATTCAAGAACAGGGTACCGGAGAAACTCCGGACGGCGTGAGCCGGTGGATAGTGCCACAGAAATGAAGACTGCCGATGGACATAATTTGTCACAGGCGAGGGTGCAACGGTGAGTTAAGAGCTTCACCGGTGATATCGAAAGGTATCAGCCAGGTAAACCCTACCCGAATGCAAGATTAACTCGAGGGATATAAAGGCTGTTCGCCAACTTCGGAAATATCGCTAGAGGTTATGAGTAATCATAATCCCAGACAGATGATTATCTAAAAACAGAACACGGCTTATGAGCTGCTTTACCTTTTTATTTACGTAAATATGCCATATATCCTGTAAGGACCGGGGTAAGGTGTCTGTCCTCTTTATCACCTGTGCGAGATAAATATATTGTAGGAATTGAAATTTTTTACATGCACATTAAAAAAAATAAATTAAAAATTTATAAAGTTGTTTTATTTATAATGTTTTAATGATAGGATATTCACTGAAGCTTTAATTTTAAGGAGAGGGTTATGTGCGGAATAGTCGGATATACAGGTAATAAATCAGCCATTGATATTTTATTAAACGGTCTGACCAAGCTTGAATACAGAGGTTATGATTCATCGGGAGTTGCAGTTGAAATAAACGGACAGGTAGAAATGTATAAAGCTGAAGGTAAACTCCAGAATCTTAAAGATGTAATAGAACCTGTAAAAACGGAGGTTGTCCGCTCAACAATAGGTATCGGTCATATAAGATGGGCAACGCACGGAGCCCCGACTACCATTAATGCTCATCCACACTCATGTAATTGCGGACGGCTTGTTATTGTACATAACGGAATTATTGAGAACTTTAAAGAACTCAAAGAAGAACTTGAGGCACAGGGATGCGTATTTAAATCACAAACAGATACCGAAACTGTCGCACACCTTATAGCAAGAGAATTCTCAAAGGTCAAAAACCTCACGGAAGCAGTCAGAATTGCAGCACGAAGAATAGAAGGTGCTTATGCACTCTGTGTGATACATCAGGATGTAAAAGATACAATAGTCGCAACAAAACGAAATGCACCGCTTCTGGTGGGTATCGGAGAAAATGAATACTATGTAGCTTCGGATGTTCCCGCTATTATTGATTATACTAAAAAAACCGTCTATCTTGATGATAACCAGATTGTTACACTTACGCCAAATTCAATAAAGCTGATAAACGAGTACAGCGTTGAGCTGCCGCTCAAGATTGAAACTCTGCCGTGGGAACCCGTTTCACTCAGTAAAATGGGATATAAACATTATATGCTCAAAGAAATTCACGAGCAGCCGGGCATTATAAGGAACCTTTTAAGCGGAAAGATAGTAGGTTTAGACAATCCGCTTAATCTAAGTGAAGTAAAAATAGATAAAGAAACCTTAAAACATCTCAACAGAGTCCAAATAGTTGCCTGCGGTACATCACTACATGCCGCAATGATAGGCAAATATATACTTGAAGATTTTTGCGGAATAGCTGTTGATGTCGAACCGTCAAGTGAATATATTTACAGAAAAACAGTCACAGATGAAAACACGCTTGTAATAGGTGTTTCACAATCAGGGGAAACTGCGGACACAATCACTGCAATAAAACAATCCAAAAAGAAAGGTTCACATATACTTATAGTGACCAATCGACCGGATTCAACGATGGCAAGAGAAGCAGACAGTCTTATATCGGTTTGTGCGGGCATTGAAGTCAGCGTTGCCGCCACAAAATCCTATATGGCGCAGCTTATTTCATTCTATATGCTTGCTATATATATGGCAGAAATCAAAAATTCAACAGATAAAGACCTGCTTATTAAACTCAAAAAAGAGTTGATAAAACTTCCTGAAAAAACGGAAGAAATTCTGTCACAGGAAAATACTGTCAAATTATGTGCAAGAAAGTATGCAAATGCAAAGAATTTTGTATACATAGCACGGGGAATTAATAATGCAACCGCACTTGAGGGTGCATTGAAACTTAAAGAAATAAGCTACATCAATGCAACGGGATATCCGGCTGGCGAGTTAAAACACGGTCCTATTGCAATGCTTGACGAAACACTTCCGGTACTTTCTATAATGATGAAGGGAAAGGTTTATGATAAGATTTTATCGAATAGTGAAGAGGCAAAAGCAAGGAATGCAAGAATGATAGCATTGACAAATTCCACTGACGAGAAGTTGAAAGATTTGTTCGATGATATAATAAGAGTTCCTGACACTGATGAATATTTATCACCGATACTTGCAATAATTCCGCTGCAATTGCTAGCATATTATATAGCCGAGTTCTTAGGCAAGGATGTTGACCAGCCGAGAAACCTCGCCAAATCGGTAACCGTAGAATAAAATGGAAATCATATCAGAGATTATAAACATAAAAAATAATGGCGCACCGGATACCGGATACATAGAAAGTGAGCTTAAAGCTCTCGGTATTAACCCTTTAAGGTGGTCAATTGTAAAGATTAGCAAAGATTTTTTTACTATAAATACTGCTTATGATAGAATTACTGTGGAATAATTTGTGTAAAGTTAACACTCAATAATGTGACTAAATAACCAAACAGGAAAGAAGGTTTTAATGAACAGTATCGTGGTGGACAAAAAATCAATTATGAATAACTCTTTAGAGCAGAATACGAGTATATTAGAAAAGTCCGATATAAAGGATATAAATCTTGCACAGCAGGGTAAAAACAATATTGAATGGGCATTTAGGAACATGCCTGTATTGATGAAAATTAAAGAGAGATTTATAAAAGAACAGCCGTTCAAAAATTTAAGATTATCGGCATGCGTTCATATAACAAAGGAAACAGCGGCATTATGCACCGTAATGCAGGCAGGCGGTGCTGATGCTGTTCTTGTAGCATCAAATCCTTTATCAACACAGGATGATGTTGCGGCCGCTCTGGTGAAATACTGGGGGATACCTGTATTAGGTTATGCAGGTGAATCGGTAGAAACATACCGTTCACACGTAAGAGCGGCTCTTGATCATAATCCTGATATAGTAATAGATGATGGTTGTGATGTTGTATCAACAATTCATTCGGAGCGTCCCGGGCTTGCGAAGAAAATAATCGGTTCTGCGGAAGAAACCACCACCGGTATTATCAGACTTCAGGCATTGGAAGCTCAGGGTAAGCTGGCGTTTCCTGCTGTCGGTATCAATACAAGCTTAACAAAACACTTATATGATAATCGTTACGGAACCGGTCAGAGCGCATTAGACGGAATTATGCGTGCAGCAAATGTTCTTATAGCAGGCAAAACAGTAGTAATTTCCGGCTACGGCTGGTGCGGACGGGGCTGTGCATTGAGAGCAAAAGCACTCGGAGCAAATGTTATAGTCTGCGAGGTTGATGCACTCAAAGCATTGGAAGCAGCGATGGAAGGTTACAGAGTTATGCCAATAGCCGATGCAGCTAAGATTGGTGATATTTTTCTGACAGTTACGGGAGATAAACACGTTGTCGATGTTCACCATATTATGGATATGAAAGATGGTGCAATTGTGTGTAATGCAGGACATTTTGACCACGAAGTCAACGTTCCTGAGTTAAAGAACAAAACCGTTGAAATCAACAAAATAAGACCATACCTTGATGAATATAAGCTTAACAACGGTAAATCTGTGTATGTACTTGCGGAGGGCAGACTTGTAAATCTTGTAGCAGCGGAAGGACACCCGGCAAGTGTTATGGATATGAGCTTTGCAAACCAGGCACTCGGTATGGAATTTATTGTTAAAAATCAAGGAAAATTAGAGAACAAACTATACACTTTGCCGAGAGAAGTTGATGAAAAGATTGCACGGCTCAAACTCGAGGCAATGGGGATCAAGATTGATACACTCACAGCAGAACAGGAAGAATATTTAAATAGCTGGAAATAGTATTCAATGAATAATACTATAGTCTTGAAAGACCGGTAACAATTACCGGTTTTTTTTATATAATTACACTTTCTATCTTCTGTATTTTTCTGCGCTCTGGTAATATTTCTGTCACCTGTGTAACAAAATATTAATAAAATAACTCACAAACAGCAAATTGTATATTTAGCACACTTATTATTATAGTGGATAAATTTGCGATTAGGTTAATCACAGATTTATTGCTGAATACGAGAAAGTATTATTAACAGCAAACACTTAAAACATTAGCAACACAAAGACAAAATACAGCCTGCGGCTGCAGAATGCGGTTACAGACTGTATTTTGTTTTATAACATGTAATTACCTGTTTATGCATTCAATAATTATTTTATCTTTACTCTCGGCTCAACAGACATGCCCGGAACTATGGAGTAATTAATCAGGTCGTTCTTGTCTGTGAATACGATTTTAACGGGTATTCTTTGAACGATTTTAACGAACGAGCCGACAGCATTTTCTGGCGGGAACAAACTCGATTTTGCACCGGAGCTGCGCTGGATACTGTCAATTTTACCTGAAAATTTATGTTTAGGATAAGTATCTATTTTCATTTTAACAGGCATGCCCGGTTTCATGTGTTCAAGCTGTGTTTCTTTATAGTTAGCGACGACCCAGACATTAGTCGGAACAAGAGTAAAAAGCGGCGAGCCTGCCGAGACCATCATGCCTTTTTCGACCCTTTTTGACGAAACCGTTCCGTCCTGCGGTGCGTAGATTGTTGTATAAGAAAGATTCAGAGCAGCGGCATCTCGTTGTGCTTTCAGGGTCTCCAGATCCGCATCGGCAACACTTGTACCCTGTGAGAATATTTCCTCTTTTGAGCGGACATGACTTGCCATTAAAGAGTCGCGTTTCGTTATCGCATTATCAAGTGTTTGTTTAGATACGGCACCTGCCGCATACAGTGCGGTATATCTATCCACATCTTTATTAGCTACCTCCAGTTCGGATTTTACAGCCTTAAGGTTAGCTACCGCATTTTTCTGGTCAAGGATTTTCTTTTTATATGCGGCATCTGCCTGATTAAATCTGACCTGATAATCTCTGGGGTCGATTTTTGCAATAGGGTCGCCCGCTTTTACGTGTTGGTTATCAACAACATACACCTCAATAATCTCGCCTGATATTTTTGGTGCTACACTAACTGTTGTTGTTTCGACATAAGCATCATCTGTTGTTTGATATCTCATTTCGTTCAACAAGTATACTCCTGCTATAAGAGCTATAACACCTATTATCGAGAGAAATATTTTTTTCTTTTTTTGTTTCTTTGCATCAGTTTCATTTTCAACTGGTTTTGTGTTTTCGTTTTTTAATTCTTCCATGTCTACCTCATTTAATTAAATACGTATTTCTACAACTTC
>JAJPXE010000052.1 GCA_021205645.1 Candidatus Gastranaerophilales bacterium
GTACTAGCACAGGCTGCTGCACAACCTGCAATATAAGGGAATGGTGCTATTATTATAGCAGGTCCTTTTGATGCTAATTTTGATGAGGTTTTTGACCATTTAGAAAACTTATTCTGTCCCCATTTTGCTTTTTTACATACTGTTTTTTTGTATGTGTGATTGCCTTTCAGATTACTGAAATGTATTCTGTCAGAATTAATCCTTATTATCCCTGCATTCATAGGTTGTGTGTATCCGTTTATTTCGGCGGAAATAATCCTGAATGCAACAAGTCCGCCGTTACAGGACATTTGCGGTTTGTGAGAATCGATTACTTTTGCGGTGAGTTTTGTCCTTGCGGGAATTTTAAAATAAGGAGTATAAATTTCCTGTGTTGTTAAAAATGTTATTTTTTGTCCAGCATACAGGTAATCTGTTATCTTTGATGTGTTAACCGCTCTTATTTGAGTGCCTTTTGACAGTTTTACGTGACGATAATTAACTTTTGACGTAGCTTTTTTTGAGGCATTATATGAAACTGAAGATTTGTTTTTTGATGAAGTTATGATAACGGGTTTTGATTTAACAATTGTTTCATCAATTATTAAATCTCCGATTTTGATGTCAGAACATGGAATAATTGCATTTTCATCAGGACATTTGCCTGAATATTTAGTATTAATGGGTGCTGTTGTGGAACTGCCGGCTTTTGACGGCAGAGCCGGTACGGCAGGCAGAACTGTTTTTTGTATAACCTGCGTTGATACAGGTGTTTGCGGAATATTTTCCGTATTTTTCTTCTCCTCTGTCTGAGTTGAATTATCAATTTGTTTCAGTGTTGTGTTTTTTTGCTGGATTGACTTTTCACGGGTGTAATTTTTTCTGGATTTATCATTCACTGTTGTATCTAAATCAAGCGAATATACAGGCATTAAAAACAATGCCTGCACAATACAGAAAATTATTAAAGCTTTAAACCTGTTCAGCAAGATATTCATTGATAGCTTTAGCCGCTTTTTTACCTGCACCCATTGCATTTATGGCATTAGATGTTCCGACCGGTGCAACATCTCCGCCTGCATAAATCTTTGGAACTGACGTTTCACGTGTTTCTTCATCTACAGTAAAATACCCTCTTTTATCGGTAACAAAATCTATTCCATCATTGTGTGCAGATGATTGGATAATAGGGTTTGGTCCTGTTCCGAGTGCTACAATAACCGTATCAACATCAAGTGTAACATATTTGCCTGTTCCGACAGGTTTACATCTACCTGTTTCATCAGGTTCGCCTAACTCACAGATTTCAAACTTCATACCTGCCACATAACCTTCGTTATTCAGGATTTCAACAGGTGCATGCAAAAACTTGAATATTACACCCTCTTCTTTAGCATGCCTGATTTCTTCCAGACGTGCGGGAAGTTCTTTTTCTGTTCTGCGGTATGCAATATAAACTTCTTTAAACCCGACTCTGACAGATGTTCTTGCGGCATCCATAGCAACATTTCCGCCGCCTATAACAGCAGCTTTTTTACCGACCTTAAGCGGGGTTGCCGTTGTTTCATCATTAGCCTGCATTAGATTAACACGGGTTAAAAACTCGTTTGCTGAAAATACACCGTTCAGATTCTCACCTGGAATTTTCATCATTTTTGGAAGTCCTGCTCCGGAACAAATGAATATTGCATCAAAACCATCATCTTTCAGTTGTTTAAGCGTTATAGATTTTCCTACAATGACATTCTTTTTAAACTCTACTCCCATAGCTTTAAGATTGTTTATTTCTTTATCAAGAACTGTTCTCGGGAGCCTGAATGGAGGAATACCGTATCTTAGTACCCCGCCGAGTTTGTGAAGTGCCTCAAATACAACAACTTCATGACCTGCTTTTCTTAAATCGGAAGCGGCAGTGATACCGGCACAACCTGAACCTACCACTGCAACTTTTTTGCCTGACGGTTTTATCTCAATATTTTTAGCGTTTGTATTGTCGCCGACATATCGTTCTAATGCTCCGATAGCAACAGCCTCACCTTTAATCCCTAAAACGCATTTACCCTCGCACTGGCGCTCCTGCGGGCATACGCGGCCGCATACTGAGGGAAGCATACTTGTTTGACGGATAATCTCTCCTGCTTTTTCTAAATTACCCTTTTTAACCTGCTGTATAAAATCCGGTATCTGAATATTTACGGGACAGCCTTTTACACATCCCGGATTTTTACAATTCAGGCATCTTGATGCCTCATTTGTTGCCTGTTCTGCCGTAAAATTTTCTTCTACTGACTCAAAATTACTTCTGCGCTTAATTTTATCCTGTTCTGCCGGATGTTGACGCTCCATATTTATACTCCCATTATTCATTAATTCTTATTGCAACTGTTATATTATTTTATATCAAACATCTGTTAAAATGCAATTTTATGTAAATAGAATGTTAACCGTACTGTTTTATGAAAATCATTTAATTACACTATCTCATGAATAACCACAACTATGCAAACACAAAAATTACAGGTTAAAGTTTCTATTACAATAAGTAAGTGTACCATCTAATATTTACCCCTTTTTAATTTTTCCGCAAACTCTAAAGTTATAAACTTTAAATTGGTTATTACATTTTTTTAGGATAAAATGTATATAAAAGGAGGGTATTATGTGGAAATATTCAGACAAGGTAATGGATCACTACAGGCACCCTAGAAATGTAGGTAAAATTGATGATGCGGATGTAATTGGAGAGGCCGGTTCACTTGCCTGCGGCGATTCTTTGAAACTGTATCTTAAAATCAAAGACGGTGTTGTAACCGATGCGAAATTTCAAACATTCGGCTGCGGTTCTGCTGTGGCAAGTTCAAGTATTCTGACAGAAATGGTTATAGGAAAACCGGTTGAAGAAGTCAGAAAAATAACCAATGCCGATATAGCACGTGAATTGGACGGACTTCCGCCAGAAAAAATGCACTGTTCGGTTATGGGACACGAAGCACTCGAAGATGCTCTAAAAAAATATTATGATGAAGAAATCGAGTTTGAAATCCCGTCCGGTACACAATCAAGGATTATCTGCACATGTTTTAACGTAACGGAAGATATTATCAAACAAGAAATAGAACAGAATAATCTCACAACCGTTGAAGAAGTAACCAACTATACTAAAGCAGGCGGTGCCTGCGGAAAATGTAAATCAACAATACAATCAATTATTGATAAATATGCGAAAACAAATGATAAACCGAAATTATCACCGGCTCAGCTAATTTTAAAAATCAATAAAGTAATAGAAAATGTAATTGCACCGGAACTGCAAAAAGACGGCGGCGACATTGAATTGATTGATATAGACGGAAATAAAGTATATGTAAAACTACAGGGCAGATGTTCATCTTGCAAAAACTCCGTGCTTACAATAAAATCGTTTGTGGAAACGTCACTGAGAGATAAAGTCAGTTCGGAAATAGAGGTCATACAGATATAATGGTTATTTATTTAGATAATAACGCAACCACAAAAGTTGATGATAAAGTATTAGAAGCAATGCTTCCGTATCTCAAAGAAGAGTATGCAAACCCTTCAAGTATGTACGGGTTCAGTATAAATTCCGCCAATGCAATAACCGATGCACGTGTAAAAATGAAAGAGTTTTTAGGTGCAAACTCTGAAAAAGAGATTATTTTTACTTCGTGCGGTTCTGAAAGTGCAAACACCGCAATAAAAGGAGCTTTATCTTACAACAAGGGTAAACATATTATAACCACAAAAGTTGAACATCCCTGTGTTTTAAATACTTATAAATCACTTGAAAAACAGGGATACAAAGTTGATTATATCGGTGTAAATGCTAACGGCGAACTGGATTTAGAAGAATTAAAAGAAAAAATAACAGATGATACCGCACTTGTGTCTGTGATGTGGGCAAACAATGAAACCGGCGTAATATTTCCTGTTAAAAAAATCGGTGAAATTATAAAGTCCAAAAACAGTCATACGTTATATTTTGTTGATGCCGTGCAGGCAGCCGGCAAGATTGATATGGACGTAAAATCAAGTAATATAGATATGTTAGGAGTTTCAGGACATAAGTTTCATGCTCCGAAAGGTATTGGTGCTTTGTATGTTAAATCCAGTGTAATGCTTCCTCCGCTAATCAACGGCGGACATCAGGAAAGAGGTCACCGTGCCGGAACTGAAAATGTACCTTACATTGTCGGTATGGGGCTGGCTGCTCAAATTGCAAAAGAAAACCTTAATTATGAACTTAAAGAAGTCAAAAGACTTCGGGATAAACTCGAGACAGGGATTTTGAAGAACGTGTTCAATGCACGGCTTAATTCATCTATTTCAAATCGTGTACCAAATACAACAAATATAGGGTTTGAATATATAGAAGGTGAGTTGATACTTCTTCATTTGAGTGATTTAGGAATATGTGCAAGTTCCGGCAGTGCCTGCACATCAGGCTCACTGGAGCCGAGCCATGTTTTGCGCGCCATGGGAACACCGTTTACATCGCTGCACGGCAGTATAAGGTTTAGCTTGAGCAGATTCACAACAGATGATGAAATAGATTATGTACTCAAACATATCAAAAATGTTATAGAAGAAATTACTGCAATTTCACCGTATCAGGACGAATTGGAACATCTACGCAAATCGAGAATATAAATTATTTCAATGGATAATTCATAGGTTAATCTATCCTGTTTTTATGATTTCTTCGTATTTCGGCTAAAACAATCCCTTACCGATTGACAAAAACCTTTTACTTTTGGATTTTCGGAGATTTGTTTATATTTATCCTTTATCCAATCAATACCGTTCTTAATCTTCTCATTTTGAGCTAATTTGTTATATTTATCGGTGCAAAAGTCTTTTATTTTTTTCCAGAAACCGTTTTCCTTAAACTTATTGAACGTATCTTTTACGGTTTTAACAGCATTGTCTTTGAAATTTTTAAGCTTGTCCGAATGTAAAAATTCTGATACACTGCCCGCTTTTTCCTTTATCCATTTAAAAACGCTGTTATTTTTCAGCCCTGACACACGATTATTCAATGCCATATACAACCCGTCGCCGGTATTCCTTGCCGCATTCGGTGTTGCATAACAATTTCCGGCATTTCTAACCGCATTTCTGCCGCTGTCCATTATTGTTCTAATTCCTGAAATTTTCATAAACATTAACCTTTATAAAATACTACACTTACATATATAAAAACAAATTCATTAGACGAATTGCCTGTTATTGTGTAACGAAATGTAACAATAAGAACAAAAAGGTTAAAGAATTAATCAAAATCGCCGTCATGCATGACACAGGAACAAAAAAGGATTTAATAATGGGTTTATCATCATCGCAATCACGATTGCTTAATTTAACGGCAAGAGTGCACCAAATTGAATATAAAGCTCAAAAACTTGAAGCAATGAAATTGCAGATGGCGAATGAATCCAGCCGTGTATATGATGAATATCAGGAAGCATTAGATGCAACAAAAGTACAGGTAAAATCATTAACTACAGACGGTTCTATCACATATCTTGATATTAACAGCTATTCAGAATTAACAGGTGCCGGTTACAGATTATATTATATAACCGAATCAAACGGTGTGACTACTTATAACGAATTTGTGGAAGGAAGCAATAATGTTACTGCTGACGGAACAGTCAATGTATCTAAATTAACAAGTGAAATACTTACAAACTTAATAAATTCGGGTACATTTGTTCTTGCAAAAAGATCTTCATCAGGCAGCATCTCATCTTCCAGTGATGATTTTACTGATTTTGTTGAGAATGAACTGACAAGCGTTTCAACAGATACAGGTTTAAGAGAAGTTTCTGATGAAACTAACTTGAAAAAAGCAGAAGCTAAATATGAAGCTGACATGAAAAAAATCGATAATAAAGATACAAAGTATGATACGGATTTAGCAGCTCTTGAAACAGAAAGAAGTGCTCTTACTGACGAAATGGAAACATTAAAAACAGTTGCAAGTGATAACGTTGAAAGAACATTTAAACTCTTCTCGTAATCATAAACAATTTTTCCAAAATATATAATTTTCCCTATAATTTTTCACACACGCCGCTTTTGAAAAAAAGTGGTTTTTTCTTTTTGAGGATGCGGAATATATAAAATATACCGAATCGGACTTATTCTCTTAACTGTTTTTATTTAACCTTTACAGAAACGACCGCAGGCATGCCCGGAACTATATTATATTCTGAATAATCCTCAATAAAAATAATCCGAACAGGAACTTTTTGAATAATTCCGGTATAACTTTCCGCAGAATTTTGCGGCGGTAGATAATCAGGTTTTTCACACTGAATATTATCAACAACTCCTTTAAATATCCTGCCCGAATATTTATCGATTTTTATCTTTACCGGCTGACCGACAGACATATTTGTTATCTGATTTCCGTTATAATTTGCTATCACCCAAACCCTCTTAGGTATTATAGACAGAAGCGGCTGCGACGCTTCAACATAATCACCCTCTTTGACATTTTGAGCGGAAACTAATCCGTCTTGAGGTGCATATACCTTTGTATATGAAAGTTCAAGTTTTATTTCTTTAATAAGAGCCTCAAGTCTCCGGATTTCCGCTAATAATTCTTCAGGTTTAATCTCTTCTGATTGCCCTGCCTGCTCCGTTTTTCCGGTATGCTCAACGGCAGCTCTATTTATATTATCTTCTGATGCTAAATTTATTTGAATTTTTTCACATTCCTGCTTTGAAATAATGTCTGTGTCATACTCTCTTGCATAATAATCATAATCACTTTTTGCAAAATTAAATTTTGATTTCTGACCGCCTAAACCCTCAATGCCGCCACTCAATTTTGAAATACTTTCTTTAACATTTTGTTCATAAATATGAAGTTTTGCACGAACAGATCTTAATTCCGCTTCTGCCTGTTTCAATTTTGCCTGATAATGTTCGGAGTTAATCTCTAAAAGTAAATCACCCTTTTTGACCTCCTGATTATTGTCTGTATATAAATGTACAACAGAACCCGATACTCTCGAATATACCTGCACAAGGCGACCCTCTATATAAGCATTGGTTGTCGTCTGATAATTTGTCATGTTTATTACTATTTCCGCACATAATAATATAATACCTATTATTGATACAACCGGCACAAATATATTTTTCTTTTTTGTTTCTTTTTTGCTCATTTCTACTCTTATTTAACAGTTACACCACATAATAGCATAATATAAAATTAGAAATCAATATAAAAACACCGGTGTACTTTCTTTAATCAACAGAAAAAACTGTTTGTCAATCAAAAAATTCCGTAATTTTTACCTAAGTTCATTAAGTATTCTTCATTAAGTTTGTAAACTCAACCGCATCTCAATAGTTTTGGGGGGCATGAGCAATTGTAAATTTTTTTTCTCAATTTTTTACTTGAAAACCAATCTCTGCCGGTATACTATAAGCACTATAACAAGGGGGCAAATAGTAGCAAACTTGAGAGAGTAAATGGGAGTAAGTATAAAAGGACAA
>JAJPXE010000177.1:0-4421 GCA_021205645.1 Candidatus Gastranaerophilales bacterium
ATATAATAGAGTCACAAAACGAGCAGTTAAAGAAGCAGAGTGAACATATAAACAAGCTGGAAGAAAAGCTGACAACTGTTCTTGAATTTGCAGCAAAGAATGATTTGAACGAGCTTTCCGTAAAAATAAATGACATTGACACAAAAATGGAACGCTTAAATAAAAGCATTGAAAGATTAACCTCATATGTTAACGAAGACTAGAATAAAAACAGATTTAGAAAAAATTCTGCCGAAAAAGAACATATTATCGACACCTGAGGAATGTTACGTATACGCACAGGATGGAACTAACGGTATAACATCAAAAGTCATGCCTGATGCTGCGGTGTTTCCTGAAACAATAGAAGAAGTGTGCAATATTATGCGGTTTGCAAACGAGCATAAAATTCCGGTTGTAGCACGTGGTGCGGGAACGAACCTTGTGGGTGCATGCATTCCGGAAAAAGGCGGAATTGTACTTAACTTCACCAAAATGAACAAAATTCTTGAAATTAATAAAACCAATATGACTGCCCGTGTTCAAGCAGGAGCAATCGTAGGTAAAATTCAAAACGAAGCGGAAAAACTCGGACTATTTTTTCCGCCGGATCCGTCTAATATGCGTGTATCAACAATCGGCGGAGCAATCGCACAATCTGCGGGCGGACCGAAAACATTCAAATACGGAACAACCAGAGATTACATTCTCGCACTTAAAGTTGTGCTTTCAGACGGGAGTATTATTGAAACCGGTTCTAATACCATAAAAAATGCAACGGGATATCATCTTGAACAATTGTTTATCGGAAGCGAAGGAACACTTGGAATAGTTGTAGAGGCGATATTAAAATTGATACCGAAACCTGAAACGACAAGAGTTGTTCTGGCATATTTTGATGATGTTGAAGCAGCAACATTATCCGTTAATAAGATGATTGAGGCAAATTTGCGGCCGTCAACCATAGATTTTATGAATAAAAACACGCTGGGAACTATTGAAAAATTTTATCCGGCAGGACTTTTGACTGATAAAGAGGCTGCATTAATTATAGAAATTGACGGGTTTGAAGCCTCAATGCATACACAAATCAAAAGATTGGAGGAAGTTTTAGCAATATCAGGCTCGACAGATATTATTATTACACAATCAAAAGAAGAACAGGAGCGTATCTGGACATCACGCAGAGCCTCGTTTGCAGCAACAGCGAAACTCAAACCGGATGTTATTTCAAATGACTTAATAGTTCCGAGAGAAAACATATCCAAACTTGTGAGCGGGGTGGATGAAATATGCAGCAAATACGGACTGCCCGTAAGTATTGTAGGACATATAGGCGACGGTAATATTCACCCCCAGATTGCACTTGATTTAAATAATGAAGAAGAAGCCCGAAATTATGAAAAAGCAAAATCGGAAATGTACGATTTAACCCTGAAACTAAACGGCACATTGTCGGCAGAACACGGCATTGGCTCTGAAAAACGCATGTTTATGGAAAAAGCTGTTGACAACAATACTCTTGATTATATGAAGAAAATAAAAAAAGTTTTTGACCCGAATAACATACTAAATCCGGATAAAATTTTCAATATTGAGTAAAATAAGATAACTATGTTATACTTATGAGAAATAAGAGTTAGGAGTGAAACATAAGAAATATGGATGCTATAGTAATATATTGTACAGTACCCGATAAAAGAGCAGCAAAAGAGATATCAAAATACATAATAAAACATCATCTTGCGGCATGCGTAAGTGCAGTAGACAGAATAGAGTCGGTGTTTTCATGGGACGGCGAAACAGAAAAAGAAAAAGAGATTTTGCTTATGATAAAAACAATCCGAACGAATTTTGAAAAGATAAAAGTGTTGATAACCGAACTGCACCCGTACAATGTTCCTGAAATAATAGCAGTTCCGATAGTTGATTGCAGTAAAGAGTATCTTCAATGGCTAGTACACGAAACAAGACAATAATCAAAAAAGAACTTGTAAAGTATATAACCTCTCTGGGATTGAAAGTTAATACATTAACAAAAGCGAGAGGAAATAAAGGTTTCTTCAAAGAAAACCGTATAGATGTGTCAAGAAACCTCGATGATGCTGCCTGCATAAAAACATTAATCCACGAATATGCACATTTTGTAAACTATCGTCTTGACAAAAAGATTAAAAGCCTTGAGGTTATTTTTAAATCGGATGATAAAATATTACACGATGAGTTATTAAGCGTAACCGGCTATGTAGATGAAAATTCACAATGCCGTACTTTGTATATAGAACGGGAAAAATTAAAAAAAGTTATTAAAGATTTAACAACCGAAATCAGAAAATCTTACCCAAAATTCAAGCCGAATGAGCCATTAAAAGAATTCCGGAGATATGCAAGATGGTCAGATGCGAAATATCTTGAAAAATATGACAGAGTAAAAATCCACTCGTGGTTTTCAGAAAAAATATATTCGATATCAACTGTAAAAAAAGATATTCCTGATCTGCCGCAAGTTTTTATAGATTATATTAAATTAAAATCAAAGATAAGACAGCGAACAAAAATAACACGAAGAATTTCAAAATTAAACAGATATTATTCTGAGCCGTGCGAGTTATTTGCCAGATTTGTCGAGGGTTTGTATCTTAATGCGGATAAGATTAAGTATATGGCACCAAATGCCTACGGAAACTTTATGGAATTATACAAAAAAGACTATTATTACGGATTAAAAAGGGTTTTTTCAATAGCCGGCACAGAATTGACTTAACAAATAAAAAAATAATCCAAATGAATGGTTGAAAAATAAAAAAAAATTATTAAAATAGCAGTGTAGGTAGAGAGAAAATATACAGGAGATTACCCCATGTCAACATTTAGTGCATCCTCGCTGTTTGCGGGAGTTAATTCCAGTTTAACTAATTCATATGCAATTCTGTCGAATTTATATTCGGACGGACTAACAAAAAAGAATTTAACAAAGGCATTAACGAATACAACAGTATTATCGAGTACATACGGTTCAACATTTGCATCGTATTTATCGTCTAATTTCAGTACATTAGACAAGAATAATGACGGAACCCTTTCGGCAAGTGAGGTTCAATCGTTATTAACACAGGTGTCTACGAGAGGTTTAACCCGTGAGCAGGTATCTTCACTGGGTTCAATGAGCGGAGTATCAACAGATACACAGGCAACAATATTAGACCACTTCACCGAGATAGACACCAACGGCGACGGGTACGTGACGAGCAGTGAAGTCCAGGGCTACATTTTACAATCCAAAATAGAGAACCAGAAAGTTAAAGATACAAACAAAATGATAAACAGAACATCATTGTTCTACGGTGATGACGATGCAGACGATGATACATCAAGCTTGTTGTCATATAAGTGGATACAGGATGATACAAGTTCAAGTTCATAGAGTGTGAATTATAGGGAAAACATGCGTTAGAAAAAAGAAATTGAGTAGAAAGTTATTACCAATTTTTTGATTAAAAAACACACGCATAAAAATCGGCAATGAAATTGCCGATTTTTAATTTTTACCCGTATAAAATCCTTTAAACAGTTGAAATATTGTCAGAAAATAGCGTTATTAGTTTGAAAATTTTTATAAATATGATAATATAAATAGGTTAACAGACAGAAAAGGAGAAAAGACGATAGCACCGGAAGATAAGAAATACGGCGGGAAAGGTCGTGATAACAAGGATAAAGTAATGATGAACGAGTGGATACGTTCACCTGAAGTAAGATTAATAGATGAAAACGGGGAAAATCATGGCATTGTATCGACATCAAAAGCTCTGGCGATGGCAGAGGAGGCTGAATTAGATCTGGTAGTCGTTAGTCCCAATCAGGAGCCGCCCGTTGCAAAAATTCTCAACTATGGTAAATATAAATACGAGCTTGAAAAACGTGCAAAAGAAGCTAAGAAAAAACAGCACACTGTAGATATAAAAGAAGTCAAAGTACGATATAAGATAGATACGCATGATTATCAGGTTCGAATAAAGAGTATCAATAAATTCATCTCGCAAGGTAACAAGGTAAAAATAGTGGTAATGCTGAGAGGACGAGAGATGCAGCATTCAAATCTAGCGTTTGATTTAGCGAATAAGTTTATGGCGGATTTAGTGGGTGATACAATAGCAGTCGAGAAGAAACCTCAATTAGAGGGTCGGAATGTAACGTTATTTTTAATGCCTGTGTAAAATCGCAATCGGAATTCGTACAGAATTCGTATTTTACCGGTCATAAAATATAAATATTGACTATAAATCTTTATACGGTAGAATAGATGTAGGGAAGCGTTGCAGTTTTCGTAGTTATGTCAGGAACAGAGAGATTGTGTGTGAATACTCTTTGTCTGCCGGTCAGTTAAAATAAAAGATATGCCGCAATAGCTCCACGGTGGAGCGTTAGCGGAACCGGTGAGG
>JAJPXE010000177.1:4521-4680 GCA_021205645.1 Candidatus Gastranaerophilales bacterium
GCCTGCTCTACCAACGCCAAACAACAATTTAATAAAAGATATGCCGCAATAGCTCAGTTGGTAGAGCAGGGGACTGAAAATCCCCGTGTCCGTGGTTCAATTCCGCGTTGCGGCATATCTTTTTATCAAAATTCTTTCAGAATTTTGAAGTCCGTGGTT
>JAJPXE010000177.1:4780-7347 GCA_021205645.1 Candidatus Gastranaerophilales bacterium
ACAAAACGATACTTAATCGTTTTGCTCGGCAGAGTGCGTTGCGGCATATCTTTTTATCAAAATTCTTTCAGAATTTTGAAGTCCGTGGTTCCCTCTCACAAAACGATACTTAATCGTTTTGCTCGGCAGAGTGCGTTGCGGCATATCTTTTTGGCTTTTTATAAAATTGTTGTGTCCATTCTGTGTCCATTTCTTGTTTTGAAATCAAAACTAAATATATGAATTAAGAACTTCAATTGCTTCTTTTTTTCTTGTGAAATTTGTATGCACGTATCTTTGCGTAGTAATTAAAGAACTGTGTGCAAAAAGTTCTTGAACAGTTTTTACATCGATACCTTTTTCTATTAGACGTGTACCTACAGTTAAGTGACAACAAATTTAAGAAAAAGTGACAGGAGAAATTGAGAAAAAATACAGTATTGTTTTTATTTATAAACAAATAAACAGGGAATAAAGTTTCTTTTTATGTTCCGGCTTGTACAAATCAGTATTTTCCGTTTTTTTATTTTATTTATTAATATTGTGATTATATTTGGCTTTAATAATATTTCTAATACATGCTTAAATTTTCAGGAAATAAAATTATACTGCATTTTAAGCAAATTTTAAATTTTTTCTCAATTTAATAAAATAACTTCTTGCTCGATTGATGTTTATATTTTAGCCTAATTTTGTTTTTCTCAAACTCATTGTCACTTACATTAAAATTAATGCCAAATTTTAAAACTTTCTTGCCCAAAATAATCAATCTATCTGCCACAAGAAATCATTTCATGTGTCCATTTACAGTGTCAATGCGGTTACGGGTGTTGTAAAAATAATGCACGCAAATAATGGTATAAAAATTTTTACACTATAGTATTTCATATTGTTAGCCGTATTGTTTTATAATAGCGTCATTAACAAGGTGAGAAACTGAGACATTTTCCTTTTCTGCGATTTTGATTAGTTTTAAATGAGTGGATTTTTTTGTGCGGACATTTAAAACCCCTGTGCAATCATCAGATGTAAAAGCAAATGTGGATGAAGGCATAGGAATAGGTAAACCGTCTTTTTTTAACCCTTCAAAATGAAAGTCCAAAGCTTCAAGAAAGTTTTTTCTTGCTTTTTCGGGGGTTTCTCCCGTTGCTATACATCCGTCAACGTCAGGACAATAAGCACTATAATTATGTTCTTGCTTTTCAATGATAATTAAATAATTGTCTAACATTTAAAACTCCTTTATTTTAGCTTGCTTTAAAATACTATTCAAGGTTCCTTTGTCTATATCGTCAGACGGTTTGCCTGCAACAGTGACGCGTCCTGGTTTTTCATTGTGTTTAAACTGTTTATGGCTCCAGCGTTGAGCGGCTTGAAACCAACCGTCTTTTTCTAAAAGTTTAATAATTTCTTTAATCTTCATGTTGTAATTATATATCATTACAAATATTGCGAAAGTTTAACAATGTCTAATAATCTTTTAATATTCGATTTTAAAATTACCAAAATCTGCAGGTCGTTGGTTCAAATCCAGCACCCGCAACCATTTGATATTAAAAAGAGGCTTGGAATAATTTCCAAACCTCTTTTTGTATATTTCATTTACAGAAAGCTAATTACCTTTAAAGACTAATTGAAGTTCGCCGTCTGTCATTTCTGTAGTGTAGTTTATTTTATTATGTGGAGAACCGTCAACTATTGAATAGCTTTGTCCGACAGCTGTTTTGTTATCAGCTGAGTATTGAACTTCATCAGTTAGTTTGAACTCTCCATTTTTTAATGAATAAGTTCTTGTAGTATCAATGGTTCCATCGTCTCTATAACTATATTCTGTGTACATTTCTACGTTACCTGATGAATCAGTGTAAACTTTATTAGCTATACGTCCATTTTGGTCATAGTCGTTGCCATAGCCACCATTAACGGCTTTGTTAAATTGTACATTTGCAAATTTAGCATTAGCTTGACTTGGTGATAGAGTTTTACCTGCTTGTGCAGGTTCTTCCTGCAAAATTCGTGTATCATCTAAGTATGGCTTTCCGTCTGTGTCTGTACCCATTGAATATTTCTTTGTATAGCTTGTATCCAGTTTGCCATCTACATACGGTGTAGCTGTACCTGTGTTTGTAGCAGGATCATATACGTGTTCTGCAAATGGTGCTAACTTACCATCCTTTCTATAATAGATTGTTTCTGTGTTACCATTAAATGTTGATTTTGAATAAACTGAACCGTCTTCATTTAGATATTTAACTTCTTTTATAGAACCATCGGCGTTTCTGGTGATAATACCACCATCACTGCCAACTTCAGGACTTTTATCTGCTGAATTAAAATCAAACATTGCTTCTTCTTTTTCGCTACGAGATGCTTTACCGGCAGAAAAATCTCCATTAACAGGACCTACGCCTGATACTGACATGTCTCCATTATACATTTGTTATCCTCCTTTTTCTCAGGACAAACATTGTCCTGTATTCTTTCTACGTTACTTTATATATAAAGTATATACTTTTATAAAAATTGCGTATTTCGAAAAAATCTTTACAATTGTAATATTTACAATATTATTTTGCTAAGGTAATAGC
>JAJPXE010000093.1 GCA_021205645.1 Candidatus Gastranaerophilales bacterium
CAATCAATGTTCTGGGGGAATTTCATTCCGGCATTGTATCAGGTGTTACGGATAACGGCTCTTTAATACTAAATGAGAATAATAAAACAGAAGTATATTATATAGGAGATATATTATGAATGAATTATTGGCACAGGGTTTAGCTGTAATGTTCATAGGAATGGGGACTGTTCTGGCATTTTTATGCACAACCATCATTTCAATGCACATTATGTCCGGAATTGTTCAAAAGTTGAATGTAATTTTTCCTGAAGCAGCAGTACAAACATCCGGTGCAAAATCGTCATCATCTGCTAAAGATGATGAAAGCGTTGCAGTTGCAATTTTAGCGGCAATTTTAAAGAAATAAAACTAAAGAGAGGATAAAAAAATGTCAAAAAAACTTATTAAAGTTATGGATACCTCATTCAGGGACGGTTTCCAATCAGTATACGGTGCAAGAGTATTTGTAGATGATTTTATTCCTGCACTGAAATCAGCAGTTGAGGCTGGTATAAACCATTTTGAAGTTGCCGGAGGGGCAAGATTTCAGTCACCGATTTTTTACTGCTGTGAAAATGCGTTTGAAACAATGGATAAAATCAGAGCTGCCGTAGGTCCGGATATCAATCTGCAATCTTTATCAAGAGGGGTTAATGTTGTCGGGCTGGATTCTCAACCGCGTGATATTATCAATCTTCACGCTAAAATGTTCAAAAAACACGGTGTTACGACAGTCAGAAACTTTGATGCATTAAACGATGTACATAACCTCATCTATTCGGGTCAATGCATAAAGGATAACGGATTAAAACACGAAATTACCATAACAATGATGGAACTTCCCGTCGGCTGTGAAGGTGCACACGATGTTGCATTCTATGAAAAAGTACTCCGCTCAATTCTCGATGCGGGTATACCGTTTGACAGTATTGCATTCAAAGATGCTTCAGGCACATCAGCACCGGAAAAAGTCTATCAAACAATAAAAAGAACACGTGAGATACTCGGTGAAGATGCACATATCAGATTCCACTCCCACGAAACGGCAGGAACGGGATTGATCGCTTATATGGCAGCACTCAGAGGCGGTGCTGACGGTATTGATTTATCAATGAAACCGGTTTCCGGCGGAACCGCTCAGCCTGATATCGTTTCTATGTGGCATGCTCTCAAAGGCACGGAGTTTGATTTAGGTATTGATATTAACAAGATTTTGGAAACGGAAGAAATATTTAAAGAATGTATGAAAGATTACTTCTTGCCGCCTGAGGCACTGGCAGTAAACCCGATGATTATTTCATCGCCGCTTCCGGGCGGAGCTTTAACCGCTAATACCCAGATGATGAGAGATAACGGCGTTATGGACAAGTTTCCTGAAGTTGTTGCCGCAATGAAAGAAGTTGTTGAAAAAGGCGGTTTCGGCACCTCCGTTACCCCTGTATCACAGTTCTATTTTCAACAGGCATTCAATAACGTTATGTTCGGCAAATGGTCAAAAATAGCAGAAGGCTACGGGAAAATGGTTCTCGGATATTTCGGAAAAACTCCTTGCGAACCTGATGAAGAAGTTAAGAAAATTGCCTCCGAACAGCTCGGACTTGAACCTACAGTGGAAACTGTCGTTGATATAAACGACAAAGACCCATCAAAAGGTATTGAGGCGGCAACAAAAAGACTTGTTGATGCAGGTCTGGAAGTTAATGACGAAAATATCTTTATCTCGGCAGCCTGCAAAGATAAAGGTATTATGTTCCTGCAGGGTCACGGTGTAATCGGCGTCCGCAAAAATGAAACACAAAAAGAAACATCGGTCGTGTCAGGCGGAGGGGATGAATATACCGTAAATGTCAACGGTAAAAATTATGCGGTTAAGCTCGACGGTGATTCTAAAGCTGTTGTTAACGGTAAAACTTATGATATTTCCGTTAAAGAAGGTATTGAAACAAAATCAGCTTCCACAGGCAGCGGAGAAGAAGTCAAAGCAGGTGTTGCCGGAAATGTTTTAAGACTTGAAACGAACGAGGGCGATACGGTTAATGAAGGAGATGTTCTTCTTGTACTTGAAGCAATGAAAATGGAAATTGAAGTTAAAGCACCGAAATCTGGTACGATAGATTCAATCCTTGTTTCACAGGGCGATAAAGTCGTAAACGGTCAGGCACTGGTAACATTATTATAGGTTAAGGGAGGAAATAGTTATGGATATAATGGAAGGATTATTAACTCTCAAGGACTCAACGGGTGTTATGGGATTTGTACATTCGGCGCAGAATGCGTTTGCTGATCCTAATTTGCAGGGAGTTGAACAAATCCTGCACGCACACGGACAATGGATAATGATTATTATATGCTTGTTCCTGTTGTGGCTCGGTATAAAGAAACAATTTGAGCCGTTATTGCTTGTACCGATAGCATTCGGCGGTTTGTTATCAAACATTCCGATGCCGGCAGGCGAAGAGATAGCAGGACCTAACGGGTTTTTAGGGATAATTTTTGAAGCGGGTATTCACAAAGGGTTATTTCCGTTGATAATCTTTATGGGTGTCGGAGCAATGACGGATTTTGGACCGTTGATAGCAAATCCTAAAACAGCTTTATTGGGCGGTGCGGCTCAATTCGGAATTTTTGGGGCATTGCTTATGGCATATTGCATATTCGGGTTTGATCTGTCTGAAGCTGCATCTATCGGTATTATCGGCGGTGCTGACGGTCCTACATCAATTTATGTAACCACAAAACTTGCAGAACATCTGCTCGGACCGATTGCCGTTGCTGCTTATTCTTATATGGCACTTGTTCCGGTCATTCAACCGCCTATCATGAAACTGCTTACAACGGAAGCTCAAAGAAAAATACAGATGACTCAATTGAGAGAAGTTTCCAAAAGAGAGAAAATAGTATTCCCACTAATGATTTTACTGCTCTGTGTAATATTATTGCCGAGTGCATGTCCGCTTTTAGGGGCATTGTGTTTCGGAAATTTATGTAAAGAATGCGGTGTTGTGGAAAGACTTTCCGATACATTACAAAATGCTTTAATCAATATAGTGACGATATTCCTGGGTTTGTCTGTCGGCTCAAAACTTTCGGCAGGTCAATTCCTGACCGTACAGACATTGTTTATCTTGCTGCTCGGAATTATAGCATTTAGTCTTGCAACGGCTGCAGGTGTAATTATGGCACATATAATGAACATGTTCTCGAAGACAAAAATCAATCCGCTTATAGGCTCGGCAGGCGTTTCTGCTGTTCCTATGGCAGCACGTGTATCTAATAAAGTCGGACTTGAGGCTAACCCTCAAAACTTCTTGTTAATGCACGCAATGGGTCCGAATGTCGCAGGTGTAATCGGTTCGGCTGTTGCAGCAGGTGTCGTGCTGGCACTGTGCCACTAAGCAAAATTAATATTAAAGGCTTTATAGCCGCAATAATGGCATGATTTGCCAAGTATTTCTTCTATTCTCAAAAGTTGATTATACTTGGCAATTCTTTCGCTCCTGCACAGAGAGCCTGTTTTAATCTGCGGACAAGATAAACCGATCGAAAAATCAGCAATATAATTGTCTTCCGTTTCACCGGAGCGATGTGACATAATTGTGTTATAACCGTAATCTTTTGCAAGTGCTATTGTTTCGATAAATTCTGTAAGTGTACCAATCTGGTTTGGTTTAATCAAAACAGCATTTGCAATATTATTCTCAATCCCATATGAAAGCCGTTTTGCATTTGTCACGAATAAATCATCTCCGACAAGCTGACATTTATCAGAAAGTTTGCGGGTTAAGTACTTCCAACCCTCAATATCATTATCGGCAAGTCCGTCTTCTATTGAGATTATCGGATACTCACTTACAAGATTGACATAATAATCAACAAGCTTTTCGGATGTTAGGACTTTATTTTTTCGTTTTATATTGATTTTATAAGATTTATTATCATAAAATTCGGAGGCGGCAGCATCAATACAAAGGAAAATTTTATCGATATAACCTTTATTTGCAATTGCATTCAGTATAAATTCGATTGCTTCTTCGCCTGATTTTAAATCAGGTGCAAAACCGCCTTCATCCCCGACAGAGGTTGAGTAACCTTTTTTAGCAAGCAGAAATTTAAGTTCATAAAATACATCAACGCCCATTTCAAGAGCCTCGCTAAAAGTTTCCGCCCCGACCGGGCTAATCATAAACTCCTGTATAGACAGATTATTATCCGAGTGTACCCCGCCATTTATGATATTCATCATCGGAACGGGAAGATTGACCGCACACACTCCGCCTAAATATTGAAACAATTCGGCACCGCAACATTTTGCCGCTGCTTTTGCACAGGCTATTGAAACACTTAAAATCGCATTAGCTCCAAGTTTGGATTTATTTTGAGTTCCATCGAGCTTCCTTAATAAGCCATCAATCTCATATTGTTTAAACACATTCATTCCTTCAAGGTTTTCAGCAATAACCGTATTAATGTTATTTACTGCTTTTAAAACACTTTTGCCGTTATAGAGTGAGTTTTTATCCCGCAGCTCAAATGCCTCAAATTGTCCCGTTGATTTTCCCGACGGCACTGATGCTCTTGCACTGATACCGTTATTCAATATAATATCAGTTTCAACTGTTGGTATTCCCCGTGAATCAAGTATCTGTCTGGATTTAATATCTTTTATTCCGCACATTATTTTCTCCTGTTTATTAAAGTTTTAAATAAATCAGGAATATTAACATCAGACTGATGATTAAATTCCGTCTTAAACGGTAGAGTAATATACATGCCTGTCACAACATGATTTTAATCTAAATTCAAACCGGTGAGAGAGTAGAATACGGTCTGATGTTTTCACTATGAATAAATGATGTTGAAAATACACCGCTGCAGCTTGTTTTTTTTGAACAATTTTCGCATTGCGGGAGATATGTCTTTTCCCAGTCTGAAATGCTGTCCCGGCAATAGTCCTCAATCCGCTCATCAACAAGACAATACGGAAGATTGTATATACCGGTATTCATATCCCGTCTTATACATTCACGTATCGCATTGAATAATTCAACACGATACTCATTCGGGTCTATTCCGACAAGTTCATAATTCTCTTCTGCCCGACCGTGATATTCCGTTCCCATAAATGCTATATTAACCGTAAATGGCAGGTTTCTGTATATAAATTCAACTAAATCAGATAAATTTTTATAATTTTGCCTTAGAATAACAACACGCAGTTCAATCTTTTGACGGTATTTTGCTAAATTATACAATCCCTTTATTGTTTGACAGAACGAGCCCCGAACACCTGTTATAAAATCGTGTTCTTCTGAAACCGGAGAATATAGCGGAATGCCAAAGGTTATATCGCAATTCTTTATTTCTGCAAGTTTTTGTACATTTTCAATATCCGCTAATTTGCGGCCGTTCGTGAGAATATGAACGAACGGTTTTGTTTTGGATTTTTGAGAAATTTTATTAATCAAGTTGAGCAATATCTCCATATCAAGTGTAGGTTCTCCTCCGGTTATTCCGGTATAATCAAGCTCTGCAGGGGTTAATGTGTCAATCACAGCACTACAAATATCATAGTACGAATTTTTGTTATCGGGCTGAGGGCACATTATACATCTTGAATTGCATCTGTCAGTTAAATAAAGTGCATTATGTTTGGATTTGCTGTTCCACAATTCGTTACAATTCCCGTCAGATGTTATGTTTACTATCGTATTTTCATCAGGAAAAATATCACTGACAAATTGCGGGATTGATGTTTTCTGCACTTTATTTGTTATAATAGCTTTTAAGCCGAATCGTAATAAAGGCAGCCCGCCGCTGACCAAAATTCTGTTTTTAATAAAAATATTGTTTTTATAACAAATTCGGCCAGTTATATTTTTATGTATATTGAAAGTTTTTCCTTTTATTGTTTTCAAGTTTGATATCCTTATAGTTTTTTCCGATAGCCCAGCTCCAAAAAATATTTTTTATATCTTCATCATTAGAATTGAGCAGCTCAAAAATATAGTCCATAACCGCCCGATTTTTTCTGCAAAAATCACTTTTCAACCTGTCACCGGTGAGGTCTTTTGTTACCGCATAATTCCTGATAACGTCCGTCCCGCAATATTGTTGATAAACACATTCCGAACATACAGGCATTGTTTCAACACAGGATGAATTAATCATATTACGTATAATTTCACCTCCGAATACATCACTATATCTTGATGTTTTCACATTTCCCATTTTAAAATAATCATCTCCCATGCGTGAAAGCATTCTTCCCTCATCAGCGGGATATATATCACCGTTATAGTTATAAATAACTCCAGATATTCCCGCTCCGAACGGAGATTGCAGGTCTGTAAAACCTGTCGAATATGGTGTTAATATACGTTTTAAAAACAGTGCCGTATAACATTCAACAAATTCTGTTCCTTTTTTGTTTAACTCAATAATATAGTTTAAAGCATCTTTAAAGACATTTATAAACTCATCATTAGAGTATGAAAGTTCATCTTTGTTAATAACCGCATTGCCATACGGATTCAATGCACGTAAAAAAATATTTTTAAACCCTAAGGCAACGTAGTTATCTATAATACTTCTCAATTTGTAAAGATTTGATTTTGTGATTGTGAGCAGGGCGGAACAAGCATTTTCACCCATCTGTTCACGCACCGTTTTAAGATTTTTTATAAATTCATTATTGGAGTTTTCAAATATATATGATTTACGGTTTAAATCGTGGATTGTCTTATCACCGCCAAAAGATGTTGACATCTCCACATTGTGTTTTTTTAAAAAAGCTATCTGCTCACCTGTTATATCAGTAAGGTTAGTACAGATGACAAAACTTAAGTTCTTTTTCGCTAATGTATTAAGAAATTCTGCATAAAGAATACTTTCTTTAACTGTTTCCCAATTCAGGAGCGGTTCTCCGCCTTGATATTCAATTTTTATCTCCGGTGACGGGGTTTGGAATATCATCTCAATCGTTTTTTGTGCCGTTTTCCGGTCCATGTCATAATTTTTCGAGTTTAAATCAACACTTGAGGCGTGGCAATATTTGCATAAACAGTTACAGCGGAGTGTTGCTACAATCATGTGCAGGCTTGTGAAATCCGATATAAACGCTTTTCGTGTACGGAGTTTTGCAGCAAGCATATCTTCCGCCAACTCTAAATCATCCTCTGCCGCTATAAAATGTTTGCTCTTTAATTTTTTGTATACAGGACTTTCACTTATAAGTTCTTTTTTATATAACTG
>JAJPXE010000039.1 GCA_021205645.1 Candidatus Gastranaerophilales bacterium
CCTCCACCCATACTATTGTCATGTGACGGGGAAGAGTAAACGGGTTCGTCTGAGCCAGTTTGTCGTATTTTTCCACTTTTTTATTTATTAACTTTAAAAATTTTACGAATTTCATACTTTATTATTGCAATATTTAAAAAAATAATAATCGCCTTAAATAGTTAACTTTGATATTCAAAATTAGCCCGAATTATTTAGCCTGTATTAAGTTTGTACAACATCAGGAAATAGAAAAATTAAAGTGTAGTAAATACACCCGAGGTAACATTTTGTTAAATTAATTACTAAATCATAGCAAAAAATTGCGTTTATATGTTTTGAAGTATTTAACCGGCTATCAGATTATTAAGGATGTGCAATGAAAGTTAACTTATATGCAGGACAGCCTATTTTCAAAGGGGTGCGTGAAGACAGAAATACAACAGCACTGCTGAAACAGAATAATGATTATTCACTTACGGAACCAAATCAAAGACGTATAAATACGGCCATAGAAAACCTTGCCAAACAGCGGGGAGAAGAAAATATTAAATTTTTGCTTGATGTAGGCGAAAATCTTACATATCAGACAAATATTCAGAACGGAAAATCTACTAAAAACGAATGGAAAACAAAATTAAAAAATGCTGCGGAAGAATCTCTTGCACATTCCAATCCTATATTAAAAGAGAAGTATGAACCGGAGATAAAAAGGGTTTTTGATGAGCAGAAAGAGCTAAGCAATGATGAGAAAGCTATATTAAACTATCAAAAGTCCATAATAAAAAATGCTGATTTAAGTTCTATAAAGGACAATCCGAATGAAAATATCCGCAATTTAGAGCAGAATATGGATTATTTTATTACATCTACCGAAACGCCGACAAAACAAAAACGTTACGTTATGAGCAGGTTGTCATATTTTATGAGTCCGAAATATGGAATAAATTCTCAACTTAAGGACAAGAAGACTCAGGTTCTGGCTGAGATGATGAATGATATGGTTATCAATACGCCGGAGTCAAAAGTACCGAATATGAAAGCAGTCAACCAGAAAACACACGGAATGTGTGCAGCTATCTCTATTGCCAGAAAAGCAGCTGCTTATGAAGATAAGCCGAATTATGTCGATGCAATATTATCCGAGCTTGATTCAAGCGATACGGTAAAAATTTATGACAGACAAAATTTAGGCTCCGGCAAACGTATTCCTGTCAAGAAAACATTTGTTGATTTTGATTATGCAGAGAAAAAAGGATATAGAATTATTGATGCCTCAACGCTTCAATGGATGAATATTGCCGGTATGTACGGTGCTAAAAATGAAGGTCTGCACGAATTTAATGCGTTTGACCCGAATAATTTTGATGCATTCCACGATTCGTTCTTTATGCAAAACATTCCTGATGATAAAACAGCAAGAAAACAAAGTTTTTATCAGGTGTTAACAAAAGCAAAAGATGAAATTGGTTCTGTTAAGTCGGGGAAAATCAAAAATGATGTTACAGACAGAAATAATCGTCAAAACTTTAACAGAAATCTGGAATTGGTACAGGCTTACAACAAAACAGCAAAAAAAGATATTAAATCGATTGTTCCGTCATTAGATAAAAACGGAATAAACAGCATTTACACAGATTTACATAATATGTACAAGCCGGTTTCCGCACAAATTGATAAAAATCCTGAAAGTATAAGAAAATATTCTTTTATACCGAATGAAGAAAAATCGGTAAAAGTTCAAAAGATAAAACAATATTTTACCGATAAACATTCTGAAATTGATAATAAAATGCTTGATGAAAAATCAGAAAATCTTGTAGAAATAATTGAGGGTATAAGTGCGCTTGAAAAGAGCTTACACAACTCACATCCTTTATCACAGCAGGTTGCACAGGCAAGGAAATTATATAATGCAGAAGCTGTATACAGAGCAAGTGTAATTGTCGGACTTGCAGAAGATGATAATCTTACAGACAATCTTATAAGGCGTAATATTCCGGATAAAGAAACCAGAATATCGGAGGGTTATAAAGAAGTTATTAACAGAATAGAAAAGAGTGACGATAAAAAATTGATGGCGCATTTTGCTCCGTATTTTCAGGTAGAGCCGGACGATAAAGACGGTATTCTTGAGGGTTTGCGACAGTATAAGAATAATGTGGATTATCTGACGACAGAAGGGCTTGACAGTTTATACGGGTTAATAGGTTACGGGAATAGGCATGAGCTTATAATAGGCGATATAAAGTCAAGTAAAGAAATCATCAACACCGGTGATAAGGCGGAATTAAAACGTGCTGCAATTTGTTTGAATGTAAAAAATGATAAAAAAGCTGTTTTAAAAGAATATGATAAACTTGAAAAGAAACTTGTTGAAAATCCTCAAGACGTAAATGTATACAGAGAAGCATTTAACAAGATGGGTTATAAAAATCAGATGAATGCTTTTGTTGATGTGTTTAAAATATTTGTTGCAAATTTTTCAGACCGAAATAATCCGAATTATGGATTACATCTGGCAGCTTTTAAGGCAATAAACGGTTTAGCACCGGATGCAAGCAATGAAGATGTTATAAATGAAATAAGTAATATCGGTAACAGATTTAATATGATTTCTGCAAATATAGATGCAGCAGGAGATATGCTGGAAGTTATGAATGATGACGGAACACCGTATTTTACTGTGTCCGGAACAAATATAATACTAAAACAAATGGAACAAGAGGGTAAGCTTGTTCCTGAAAAAGATATGAAAAAACTTCAGGACAGATTTACGGCGATTGACAAACTTCGTTCACAGGACGAATTTTCGAGCAGGCAGGGAAAGATTTCCGACCCATCGCTTTATAAGTTCACGCCGGAAGAAAAAGCCGCAGTTAAACTCATTGATAATAACATAAATGCTATGTATTCCGATGTAGTCAGAAATTTGAATAATCAATACAGAGAGATAAAAGAGCCGTTGTCTAAACTCGCAAACTATGTAGGTACAAACGAGGGTAAATACTGGGTTCAAAAAGAGGGTCAAAGCGGGCTTTGGGGTGACCAGCAGGTCAAAATTTTTGAACAATTAACCGATAAGCCTTATTATGAAGTTAAAGATATAGACGAAGCTATTGATATAATCAAGAATGGTGTTCATTCGGGCGTATCCTCATCAAGTGTGTTTCATGACAGAATGGGCGGTCATGCACAATATATTGTTGATATAAAAGATTTGGGACCGAATAATAAAGAGGCATTATTCCACGACAACACGTGGGGTGCATCTGAACATGAAAATGTTTGGACTGATTCAGAGGGTCTAATGCGGACAGATTATTCTGATATCAGAGGCGGGGAACTGGGGTATATTACCGATGAAAATTGGAGAAACGGTAATTATGTGGATAACCTTACGCATAAAAAAGGTCATGTTCAAAAAGAAGAAATTGAGAGCAAAACTTATAAAAAAATAAATCCGTCTAACGGAGATGAATATGATTTTGAGCTTATGAGCGGAATAATTGTTCAAGGAGAAAATCCTGCTTACAAAGATATTGCAGGAACAATTAAGGATGCTCTGTATATTCCGGACTCGGTATATATTGAAACAATACAAAAACAAGCCGGTGAAATGACCAAAAAACAGATACAAAAAGCGATATTTAGAAACGAAACCGCCGGTCAGGCTTATAATAAAACATACGAAACGATAATGAAACGTATAAAAACCGATAATTTTAATAAAGGCATTGATACGTTAGAAGAATATAACAGTTTATCTGACAACGATATTGTAAAAGTTGCATTTGAAAAAGCCGCCGTAAGAAAAAGATATGATGATGCAGCAATGTGTGATGAACTTTCGTCAGCAAAGAATATGAAAGATATTGAGAAAATAAAAGACAAACAAAGACAAATCGCAAAGTCAAATTTTGATTACGCATTCGGCAAGAGTGAGGATATTCTGTTATATGCTGCCTATGAATACGGTCTTGAGATATCAAACTCGTTATTGACAGTTTTAAAAGATAATAATATTGAGATAAACGAAGACGATGCTGCTAAAATTGCAGGGAATATTGCGGTATACAACAAGGATGAAAAAGAGAAATTTAACGGCAGCATGAAAGATACAATAGATTTTGCAGTAAATAAAGCGGGCGTACAATTTGACGAAGTTATTCCTAAATCTGAAAAATCAGAAATTGCACGAGAACAGTTCAAACAAAACTTACATAATACTCTTGAAAAAGCATTGTATTTCAGCAAAGAAGATTTAAGAATTAATACTAATAAATCAAAAGGCATACGAAATTGGATAGATGAAAAATTTGACCCGAAAACAGATGAAGAATTTGTTGAAATATATCGTAATCTTCAGGATATGAAAAAAGAAGATTTCGAGAAATTAACCCGAGATTTAACAGATAAACAACTGGGTATAAATGATGTAACAGGTTATGACATGCTGATAAAAGTCAAAGCGGCAAACAGTAATGCGAAATCGACACTTAAAAATACTCTTTTTTATGATGAATACAAGAATGATTTAGAAATAAGCAAAACAAAACCTGCATATAAATACGGTAAAACCGAGCGAAAAAGCAGCGGTGCATTCTATACAGGTACAAGAACATTTGATGATTTATACAGAACAATGAGTTTTTCTCTCAATTCGTTGGAATATGAAAAATTATTCAATAAGTACAAGGATGAAAATTTTAGAAAATATCAGGCAATTCCTGCTTACCCTAAAATGGATTTAGATAACAACGCAACATTAAATCAGAAAATAACTATGATAGACAACCTTGTAAATGAAACGATGTCAACTGTAAATGCCATAAAAAATACAGTTTATACGATAGACCTTGTTCACAGACTTGATGATTATCGCAGTTCTGTGCCGGAGGGCAAAAAGTTAACTCCGTCGGAGAGAAGAACAATAAATATGTTAACAGGTGAATTCATCACAAGGAATTACAATGATAAGGATCTCCAAAAATCTGTTGAGGCAGCAAATGAATTGATTTCTGTCGATAAGAATGCGGATATTTCCGAATACGGCAAGTATATTGACGTTATTACAAAAGAAATTTATGCAGTTGAAAAAAATAATAGCAGGGAAAACTTGAAAGAAGAAATTAAAAATCAAACGGATACTTTAAAAGGATGTTTTAATGTATTGATTGATACAAATATTCCACCTTGTTATCAACGTATAATAAAAAAAGATATAAACGATTGGATGCATGCCGAAATGAAAAATATGTCGGATATGAACGGTATTGATGCAAACGGTAAGCTGCTAAAATTAAATGAACAGATAAAAAAATATTCAAAATCAAATGTTGATAATAAATCTCAAAATGATGATATGATAAAGGTTTTGACATCAATAAACAGGACAAAACTGTTCAAAAATTCAAATAATCAGAATGAAGAAAAGCTAAAAACAGAGCTTAAAAAAACAGAAAAATATACTGACAGATTTATAAAAAGACATATATCACCGGAGCATCAACAACAGGTAAGAGCATCATTTGATGATTATATGCGCAAAGAGCTTGCCGGCAGCAGGAAGCAGGGTTCCTTTGAAGATGAAGCAGATATGGCCCGTGATAAGTTTGAGCGGGATTTCAGAAAGTATCATTTAACAAAACATCCGGGTGAAGTGCTGAAAAATTTCCTATTGATGTCAGCAAGTGATGCTGAGCCATTGGAACAAAAAGATGTATATAAGCAGTATCTTGTAAATGAACTTGATTTAGCAAAATTTATAGATATTCAGGATGCTTTAATGCAAGCCGTACAAACCGGTAATGCATCCGAGGTAAAAAAACATTTTGATGATTACTACGTATATCCTCATGATATGGAAGTTCCGGTCAGTATGAATTCCGATGAATCAATAGATTATATGGTAAGGACTCTAATTCTTCAAGATAACACCAAAACCGGAAAAATGTTTGTTGAAAAGTTAGGTTTGGGTGACAGGATTATGAAAATTGAAACAAAAAACTTAAAAGCCCTTAATCCAAAAGAAAAAATTGATAATATAGCGAGTTTACACAATGATGCTGCTATCTTGACAGGTATAATGGAAGAGGAAATCACAAAATTATCAAATGAGTTAGACGGGATAAATAATGGAGAAAACTGTGATGATTTTATCTCATTGATAGATAAAACAAAGAAAGAATTTCAAAAAAATACAAAAGAAGTAAAGAATAAAAATGGTGTAGAGAAGTTTTTAACGTCACTAGATGACAGTAAAAAGTTTATGATAGAAAATCCTGATATAGATAAAAAAGCGATATTATTGGGAAATTATAACAAAGTTTTAACGGAAACCGGTGAGGAAATAAACGACTTTATTGCTGCTGAGCAGGAGTATCTTGACGAGGTTTACTTATTGTATAATTTTCTTTTGGACATACATCTTCCGGAATATTCAAAGGGATACAAATTGCAGCAGCAAATGAAACAGGATTATGCCGGAATAATAGCGTATAATAATACAGTGTTATCACCGATATTATCAAATGATGCAGGTATAGAAGTTACATCTATTGATGAATGAGGGTATGTGTAAATGATTATTTTTCCAGACTCTTTTCATAAAATTACTACATTAAAACGATAAAAAAGCATTGTTTTATTGATAGTATGAAGATATGCAGCAAATAGAGGAAGATATTGAGTTAAAGAAAGTCGGGCTGGAGTTAATGTTTTTGACGCCGGAGAAATACAGCAATGCTGACGGTATCACTGCTGTTGAGCTGTCGAAACTTGTAGAAATACCGGTAGAGATTGTAAAGAAAAAGCTTGCTCTTTTGAAAGAAAAGAGCATTGTTCGCGTAAAGGGGAATAACCCTAAGTATTGGCTGTTTGATGAATATAATTTTCAGCGTATGGATGAAGACGACGACATATTTTTGCTTTTATGCAGTTTCGACGACGTTGATTTTGACAGATATTTCAGTTATTGACTCAGGAACGTCTTAGCAGGTCAGAGAGCTTAACGTTTTTATTTGTGATAGAGTTTGAATTTATTGAGAAGTCTGCAGCATCTTCTTTAAATTGAGAGAGTCCGACCCTGCGGCTGTCGTTGTTATTGATCATGAGTAAGCCCTGAATAAAGGATATTAAATTC
>JAJPXE010000210.1 GCA_021205645.1 Candidatus Gastranaerophilales bacterium
ATAAAATACAACCATCTGCACTCAAAAGGATTTACAGAACAAGAAGCTTTAGAGTTTTTAGAATTAAAACGTTCAACATTTTATTCTTGGTTGAAGAAGTTTAACGATAAATGCGGAACAATAAATATGAAAACGACGGAATTAGAAAATAAATCCCGCCGTCCTCATAATTTTAGAAAATCTAAAATTATCAACCATGAATTAATATCTCACATCCTAAAAATTCGTCAAGCTAATCCTATGTATGGAAAAGAAAAAATTAAAAGAGAATTAGAAAAAGAGAATGTTTTTGTATCTGTATCAACAGTTGGAAGAATATTAAGAAAACTAATGAGTGAAAAGAAAATAGAAAATATCAAAACACTGGTAGGAAAAAACACAGGATATCGAAAAGAACAAAGAAAAAGATATGCGCAAAGGATAGGAAAACAAAAACCGGAAAATCCCGGAGAACTTATTCAAATTGACCATATGGTATTAAACCTTTACAATGGGTTAAAAATTAAAGAATTTAGAGCAACAGACCCAACAACAAGACTAAGTATATCAAGAATATATAGTAGTGCCAATGCAGTTAATGCAAGAGAGTTTTTAAAAGAAGTGATATATGAATTTGAATTTGAAATAAAATCAATACAAGTTGACGGAGGTTCTGAATTTATGGCGGAATTTGAAGATTATTGTGAAGAAAAAGGAATTAAACTCTATGTATTACCGCCAAGAAGCCCCAAAATGAACGGATATGTTGAAAGAACCAATGAAACCTACAGATATGAATTTTGGAATGTTTATGAAATTCCTGATACTATTGAAGAAACAAGAAAATTATTAAGAAAGTTTGAAATTTATTACAACTGTGAAAGAATGCACCAAAGCCTAAATTATTTGACACCAATGGAATACTACTATACTATTAAAAACAAATCTGCCTAGTCTAATATGTTATGAACTAGGACAGATGGAAATCCTCTTTCCAAAGGGAAAGGAAAGCAGGTTTAAGTTACAGATTATACATATTCGCAAAACCGGGATAAACAAAAAGGAGTAGAAAAATGAAAGTATTATTAATTAACGGTTCACCTAACGAAAAAGGCTGCACTTATACAGCACTGAATGAGATAGCAGAAACATTAAATAAAGAAGAGATTGAAACGGAGATATATTACATCGGAAAAGACCCGATTGCTCCTTGCAGAGCCTGCCATGCCTGCCGCAAACTCGGACGCTGCGTGATAAATGATAAAGTTAATGACTTTGTAGAGTATGCACGGGATTTTGACGGATATGTCATAGGTTCACCCGTACATTACGGCAGCTCCTGCGGGGGGATTGTTCCATTTCTGGACAGGGTATTTTATGTTGATTTTATGTCAGGGCGATATTCTTTCAAATACAAACCCGGAACAGCAATAGTTTCGGCAAGACGTGCCGGAACGACTGCTTCTATTGATCAGTTAAATAAATATTTTCAGATAAGTCAGATGCCTGTTATTTCGGGCAGATATTGGAATATGGTTCACGGCAATAATCCCGATGAAGTCAGACAGGACAAAGAAGGAATGCAAAATATGCGGATTTTAGGAAGGAATTTTGCATACCATCTTAAATGTAAAGATGCTGCTCAAAAAGCCGGTATTACGCCGCCTGTACAGGAGGAAACCATATATACAAACTTCATAAGATAACCGGTAACAGTGCCGTTTGCCGGCAAGTTTTTCTATCTGCTGCTGCAATTTTGTCAAATCTTTGATGATTAATTCTTTTCTTTTTTCGGAAATTCCTTGCTCGATACTTTCACGTGCGGATTGGAATTTTTGTAAGATTTTGATATATTTTTCAATACTATGCTCTATTGGCAATGAAATCCTGACAAACTTACCGTTTTTCTTATTATTTTAATATCGATTTATACTGATTTTGATAAATTGAGCATGATAGGTGCTGTCGGAACAGCAACAGTTGCTTTTTAATAAATGATGGAGCGAATGATATAGCAAGTCTAAAAAATTCGACTCCTGCACAAATTTCTTTAGCGTGGATGCTGCATAAATATGATTTCTTATCTCCGATTCCGGGTATGAGAAAGTATGAGCGGATTGACGAAAATCTTGGTGCGGTTGATGTTGAATTGACAGATGAGGAATTTAACAAAATTGAACAAGAGCTTGATAAAATAACCATATATGGTAACAGAACTGATGAAGATATCCAAAAAATGGGACACGTACCGGTACAGTAAGTGGCTGATGTTCTTTGCTAGCACATTTTTAACACTTTTTTAAACTATTAGAGTTTGCGGAAAAATTAAAATTTTTCCGCAAACTCATTAAGTGATACTTTAGTCTTTTAGGTCATTTCACTGCCCTCTTCTGAGGGAGAGAGCAGAAAATCGGTTTGAAGAACGAGAACCGGATTTTCAAGTGAGGTGATACCCCCGACTGCCCTCTCCGTACGGAGAGTGGAACTTTTTTGCGAACGCAAGTGAGCTTAGAAATTCGGGTTAGGTGATAACCCTTGCGAACTCCGGAATATAATTCATTTACCCCTGCGGGTGAGGTGACTTCTGTGCGAAATCACCCCCTCACCCCTGCCCCTCTCCCTATAGGGAGAGGGGGAAAAGTTTTACCCCCTCTCAGCCTCGCGGAGCAGACAGTGCCAACCGCTTTGCAGGCGGAACACCGGCTGCCGCATTTAGTCGTCTGCGTGTCCCGCCGTACCCAGTACATCACGCATCTTATGCATTACAAGTTCTTTTACGGCAGTTCTTCCCGGACCCATATATTCACGAGGGTCAAACTTCTCAGGATGCTCTACATAAAATTCTCTTATCGTAGATGTCATCGCGAGTCTTAAATCGGTATCAATATTGATTTTTGCAACACCATGTTTTGATGCATAATTGAGCATGTCTTCAGGAACACCCTGTGCATTAGGCAACTTACCGCCGTACTGGTTACATTTTGCTACCAAATCCTGCGGAACAGATGATGAACCGTGAAGAACAATCGGATAATCGCCAAATCCAGCCTCTTTTAATGCATCCTTAATTTCTTTAAGTCTGTCAAAATCAAGTTTTGCTTCACCCGCAAATTTGTATGCACCGTGTGACGTTCCGATTGCTATTGCTAAAGAATCGCAGCCTGTTTGTTTTACAAACTCAACTGCCTCTTTTACATTTGTATACTTAGCATCTTTTGAATCAACATTAACATCATCTTCAACACCTGCCAGTTTACCGAGTTCAGCCTCGACCGAAACTCCTCTTTCATGAGCATATTCAACAACTTTTTTTGTAACAGCAACATTTTCATCAAACGGGAATCTGCTGCCGTCTATCATAACCGATGAAAAACCGCCGTCGATACATGATTTACAAATCTCAAAATCTGCACCGTGATCTAAATGAAGTGCTATCGGAACGGTTGTTGTTGCAAGAGCTGCCTCAACCAGCTTTATCAAATATGTCTGGTTAGCATATTTTCTTGCACCTGCAGAAACCTGCAATATTATCGGTGAACGGGTTTCTTCCGCTGCCTCTGCTATACCCTGCAATATCTCCATGTTGTTTACATTGTAAGCACCGATTGCATATCCGCCTGCAAGTGCCTTCTTGAACATCTCTTCTGTTCCAACTAATTTTCTTTCGCTCATTTATAAGCCTCCTTCTTTATTGTACAAATTATCTTAGGAGGGTGCGGAAAAATCCAAAAAATGACAATTTTTTTGAGATTTTTCAAACCCGACCTGAGGTGTGTGAGATGCAGGTCGTGTACGGGATAGCACACAACCTGCATCGACACCATTCCCGAGAGTTTGCGAGAAAAATTTTAATTTTTCCGCAAACTCTTAGTTCTAAATTACTATAAAAAAAACTGTATTACAAGCAATATACATGCTTTTTGTTAACCTGCATCAACCCCCAAAAAATCATTTCTACCTTGAAAATCATTAGCAATATATGTTATCATAATAATATGTATGAATGACGAAGTATGATATGAGCTATACTGTTTAAGCAGTTAAAAAAGCCGTTTTTTTATAATGAGGATAAATGAAAAAATTAGTATATATTTTTGCATTAATATGTTTTGCGGCTACAAATACTTCTGTTAATGCTGGAACGGCTACCGTAAATAATTTTATTAATTTGTACATAGAATTGAATAACAGCTCCACAGACAAAATTATTTTCTCAACAAATATAACAGCAGGAGGTGATTTTAGTATCCCCGACCGCACTCTTACCATTGCAGGACAGGGGTATACTCTGAATTTATATGCCAACACAATGACAGCAGAAATCAGTAAAAAACTTACTATTGATAATATAACCATTTCAAATGGTGATTATATGCAATTTCTGGTAAACAAAAAAGGAGTTCTGAGTCTGAGCAATGTTACGCTTTCAGGTAACTATGCAAATGATGATTATCCTTATTTAATAATAAATTCAGGAACGGTTAATATTTCAAGCACTATTTTTAATAACTATTCAACTGATATTTATAACGGCAGCGTTGTTAATCTAAACAGCGGAGATGTATATTTTGTCGGCGGAATAGAGGGTGAAGGGACACTAAACGTTAAAGGAGCGAAAGTTATTTTCGGCTCGGGTTCCGTCCTTCAGCAGAACACTGTCAAAATTTCCAAAGGTTATATAGCTGCTTATGCGAATACGTTTGATGTTGATAATCTCATCAATAATGTTAAATACGGGCTTTATATAGACGACGGAACACTCTCAAACACAACGATTACAGGCAAAGGTACCACTTATGTTCAAGGTGATGTTATAATTGACAGCAGCTCTGTTATCTCGCAGAGTGTATATGTTCCCTATCTTACAGACACCGAAACCTTTACTGTTGCAATTATCAGAGATGCTGACGGGAACCTGATTAAATACGGCAGCGTATATATGGTGAATGTTGAATATGATAGTGAGGGTAATGTTACGGCCTATATAAAAACATCATCGGGAGATTATTATACCGATGATGAAATAGCAGAATTTGTAACCACATATTTTGAAACAGAAACGACTGTTTCTGCAAACTCGCTCACCGCAAACGCAGACAGCCTGAAAGGTGTTGTCACCAACAATGCAACACTTACCCTGACAGGCGGTACAATTACAAAATCAATAAAAGGTGCAGGAACAACTCTTATTTCAGGTGATGTTGTCAATACCGCAAAACTATATCAGGATATTTATATAGACAGTACTGCAAATGATGATGACACTGTAACATTATACAGTCTTACAACAAATGCGAGTCTGCTCCAAAAAGGATATACGGTATACAATTCCGGTAAATTAATCCTGACGGGCGGAGTACTTTCATCCACAGTTTACGGATATGAGGACAGCCAAATTGTTATTGACGGAAAAGTTACCGCTGATACCACTATCTCAAGCCCTGTGTATATCAATGAGGATGCAGTATTTCTTATATCTGCCTCAAATTTATATTATAACGTTGAAAATGACGGTATTCTTCAACTTGCCTCAGGAACACTGTACGGAAAAACAAATAACGGAGAAAGCTATAATATAACAGGGGATGGAACAACGCAAATTGTAGGCACAGTAACTATTTATACCGGTATTGAACAATATATTGATATTACAAAAAAGGGTAATTTTACAGTCAATGCGGATTATCTGCAAGGAAACGTAATTAATGCGGGAATTTTAAACATAACCGGCGGAACAATTGATATTGCCTCTACTGATGACAGATATTTTGCGATAGAAAACCTTAAAACAATGAATGTTACCTCAACAAACATTATCACTGACATTGATAACTGGAGTAAACTCACAATCACGGATTCCAAAATAACCGGCTCATCAGATGATACATATTTGATAGAAAACTACAAAACCCTTAACATTAAATCAACATCCGACGGTAAAACTACAATCAGCAAAGTTACGGGTGTTGCGATATATAATTCCATACAGAGCAAATCCTATACAGGAAGCCTAACCATTTCAGGAAATACCGAATTCTCGGAGAATACAAATTCTTCAGGCTGGGGCGGGGTTATTCTAAATTATAACAACGAAACAACATACAAACCCAAAATAACCCTGAACGGTTCATTCACTATAGAAACGGGCAGTTTGTACAATTTATTTGAAAATAGTATTGATAATGACGATATAAGCACTGTTTTTCGCTCAAATTCGGCAGATTACGGCGGGGCAATAGCAAACCTGAGCGGAAGCATAACATCTAAAAACTATGCCTATGTCGGCAACTATGCAGTATGTGGCGGAGCAATTATAAACTATAACGGCACATATACGGATAAAGGTTCGTACTATTACGGCAACTACGCAACATCATCAGGCGGGGCAATATATAACGGTGACAGTTCAACTCTGAAAACAACATCATCAATATTCAGTTCAAACAGTGCAGGCTATGGCGGAGCGGTTTATAATGCCGGAACATACAAAGACAGCGGCAGTTATTATCTTCTAAACACTTCGACCCAAAACGGCGGGGCAATATATAACTATATAAGCGGAAAAATAACCTTAAGCAAAACAGGATTTTTTAACAATACATCCAACACTCAAGGCGGTGCAATTTATAATACGGGAACCCTGACACTTAAAAGCAGTTATGTCGGCGGTTCTTATTACGAATACTTCTATAAAATATTATCATATGCAGATTCATCACTGTATTATTCTCTTGTAACACTTAATTCTGCCGGCAACAACGCTCAATACGGAGGAGGAATATACAACACCGGAACTTTGAGCGTGACAGGTACATCTTTTAATTATAATACCGCATCATATTCAGGCGGAAGTATTTATAATACGGGAGCTTTAACCGTAAAATCATCTGTGTTCAGCAGCAATACCGCTGCGAACGGCGGAGCGATTTATACGGACGATAAAAATTCCGAATATAAAACAACCGTAACAGATTCAACATTCACCGATAATACAGCATCATCATCAGGCGGAGCAATTTACGCCAATTCTGGCAATATTACCGTAAAATCATCAAAGTTTACGGGAAATTATGCAACCTCAGGCGGAGCAGTATATAACACAGGCTCACTCACCGATAAATCCTCAACCTA
>JAJPXE010000116.1 GCA_021205645.1 Candidatus Gastranaerophilales bacterium
ATTTTATGCAGCGAATTCAGATTATCAGCACACAATGAGAAAATAAGGAGCGGCAATGGGTAATATAACAGAGATAAATCAATTGGAATGCAGCGGCTGCGGAGCCTGTGCGAATATTTGTCCGAAAAAAGCAATAACAATGACCGAAAACGAGGAGGGATTTTTATATCCTGTCATTGATAAAGAAAAATGCATCAATTGCGGATTATGTATATCTCATTGCGGATTGAATATAATCCGAAAAAAGACAACAGCCTCACCGGAGTGTTATGCTGTTATGGCATCTGATGAAATTCGCCGGCTTAGCTCATCCGGCGGTATGTTCACACTTGCCGCAAATTATATCCTCAATAACGGCGGATATATCTGCGGTGCAGCATACGATGATGATTTCTCCGTTGAACATATTATTGTTGATAATTATAACGATTTATCAAAATTAAGAGGTTCAAAATATTTTCAGAGCAATACAAATGATTGTTATTCAAGGGTTAAAAAGCTGCTCAAAGAGGGGAAACAGGTGCTTTTTACGGGTTGTCCATGTCAGATTTCAGGACTGTATAACTATCTTGGCAGCGATTTTGAAAACTTAATAACAATGGAGCTGCTATGTCACGGAACACCCTCTTATAAGGTTTTTCGCAAATATTTAGACGAACATTTCAACATTGATGATATAAAAAGAATAGATTTTCGTGACAAATCCGTCAAATGGCGTTCGGATTATTTAACGATAGAGTTTAAAAACGGCGATATATTGAGAGAGAATATAGATACTAATTCTTACGAGAAAGGTTTTCACAGCGGTTTATTCAACCGTAAATCCTGTGCTCCGTGCCGGTTTGCCCGCCTGCCCCGTCAGGCGGACATCACAATTGCTGATTGGTGGGGGATTTTAAATGTTGATAAAGAACTTGATGATAATATGGGAACAAGTCTTGTTCTAATCAACAGCAAAAAAGGAAGTGATTTATTTAAAGATATCAGGAATAATACGCTCAAAACCAGGCAAATACCGTTAAAAAAAGCCAAAAATAGCGTTAATAAAACTATATACAAAACATTGAAACACCATAGCGGCAGAGAGTATTTTTTCAAAAATCTGAATAATATCTGTTTTGATAAGAATGTTGAGATGAGTTTAAACTCAAAATATGACACCGGTATAATGGGATTATGGGCTGGTAACAATTACGGCTGTATTTTAACAGGTTATGCACTGTATAAAACAGTTCAAAATCTCGGGTATTCAACGGCTTTTATCGACCGGCGGCGGAAAAATAAACCGGTTGATATGACAACAATGGTCAGAAGATTTTCAAAAAATGTTAATATCATATCTGTTGATAATTCTGAAACATACAAATTGAATGATTATTTTGAAACTTTTTTGTTAGGAAGCGACCAGCTATGGCGATATGACCTTACAATGTTATATGACAGGTTTTATATGCTGGATTTTGCATTGTCAAACAAGCGTAAAATATCTTATGCAACATCTTTCGGAAACGATTTTACATCCGGCGGAAATGAAGAAGAAATGCATGTTCTGTCATATTTGCTAAATAAATTCGATGCAATATCCGTAAGAGAAACCTATGCGGTTGACATATTAAAGCATAAAACCGGAATATCAGCTGCACAGGTTTTAGACCCTGTTTTTGTCTGCGGGGCCGGGGTTTATAAAGAACTTATAGACAAATCCCGTATCGAAACCGGCAGCGGGTATATTTTTGCATACATTTTAGACCCGACAGATGAAAAGAATTCTGTTTTAGAACATGCAGCCCGAACACTTAATAAAAAACTATATGTAACGACCGATGCGGAAGATAACTCTCGAAAACGTAAACTTATAACGGAAGGTGAGGTCTTAGGCGAAATTGATGTTGAAGATTGGCTGAAATATTATCAAAACTCTGATTATATTATCACAGATTCGTTTCATGGCAGTTGTTTTTCGATAATATTCAAAAAGCCGTTTGCAGCACTCGGCAACGTTGAACGAGGTATCAAGCGGTTTTACTCACTATTAGACGGGTTCAATTTGACATCACGGCTGTTTACATCATTAGAGGACTTAAAATCCAAAGATTTATTACACAAAAATATTAACTATGACAGGGTTTATAAAATAATTGATGAACAGCGCAAAAAATCACTTGATTGGCTTAAACAATCACTTGAATTACCCTTAAAAAAGGGCTTAAACGATTATGATATTGTTCGGAAACTTATAGCTATATATTCAAAACCGGAGCGGTTTTATAAGTACAGGTATTATTTCAACAGGTTAATGTATAAACTAACTTTTGGCAGATGCCACAAGTATTTTAAGTCTGAAATGAATTATTGGCATATTCGTTTGAGAGAGTATCGCAAATATCGAGGATTTTTGCAAATGTAGGGGTAGAGGGGTAAATGTGGGGGTAAATGTATGGGGTAAATGCAGCCCTCAGGTTAGGCACCTGCCCCGGGGGATAAATGAATGAAAAGCGGAAAGAGTAGAGGTTAAGGTTTAGCCCTGAGGGGTGAAGAAAGGCAAAAGATGAAAATAACGGTAATAGGAACGGGATACGTAGGTCTGGTGGCAGGCACCTGCCTTGCAGATATGGGAAACGATGTTATCTGCACTGATAATAACAGAGAAAAAATCAAACAACTGAAAAATGCAATTGTTCCGATATATGAACCGGGACTGGAAGAACTCATTAAAGTAAACTGCAGCGAAAAACGACTCAATTTTACAACTGATATCAATAGTGCCGTAAAACAATCAGATGTCTGTTTTATCGCAGTAGGCACACCTCAATCAGAGGACGGCTCATGTAATCTTAAATATGTGTTTGATGCAGCAAAATCAATAGCAAAAGCTATGAACGGATATAAGGTTATTGTCGATAAATCAACCGTTCCGGTCGGAACAGCAGAAAAAATCAGCAGAATGATTAAAAATATAACCGAACACCCGTTTGATGTCGTCTCAAATCCGGAGTTTTTGAAACAGGGCAATGCCGTTGATGACTTCCTCTCTCCGGACAGAGTGATTATCGGCTCAAACTCAGACAGAGCAACAGCCGTAATGCAGGAGATTTATTCTCCGTTTTTGCGAACAGCTAACAGGATTGTGTTAATGGATGTCAAATCAGCCGAAATGACCAAATATACAGCAAACTCGTTTCTTGCGGCAAAAATCTCGTTTATGAACGAAATCTCAAATATATGCGAGAAAGTCGGGGCTGATGCCGAAATGGTAAGAATAGGAATATCAACCGATACAAGAATAGGCAGCAAATTTTTGTTCCCCGGAATAGGCTACGGCGGAAGCTGTTTCCCGAAAGATGTCAGTGCTTTGATATCAATAGCACAGGAAAACGGAGCGGATAATTCTATCCTGAAAGCCGTTCATCAAACAAATAAGAGCCAGAGAACCATATTCTTGAACAAAATCCTTGACTATTATCAAGGAAACATATCAGATAAAACATTCGGTATCTGGGGTTTGTCGTTTAAGCCAAAAACGAATGATATGCGTGAAGCACCATCAATCACAGTGATAGAAGAATTACTCAAACGGGGTGCAAAAGTGAAAGCATACGACCCGAAAGCAATGGACAGCGCAAGAGAAATCTTTGGCAGCAAAATAGAATATGCTAGCAACTCCTATGAGGCAATAAACGGAGCGGATGCACTAATTCTTCTGACGGAATGGAACGAGTTTCGACGCCCCGACATGGACAGAGTTAAATCACTTTTGAATTCACCCGTCATCTTTGACGGACGTAACCAGTATAGTGCTGAGCGAACAGCACAATACGGATTTAAATACTTCTGTATCGGCAGAGGAAAAAAGGAGTAAAGGGGTAAATGTATGGGGTAAATGTGTGAAAAAGAAAAGTGATAACCGTGCAAATTCCGGAATATAATCCATTTACCCTTGCGGGTTAAGTGATGTCCCCGTTAGCCCTCTCTGGACGGAGAGGGTAGAAAATCGACTTTTTGCATTGCCAAAAGTCAGATTTTCGGGTGAGGTGATATCCGTGCGGATTTTAGAATAGAATACATTTACCCCCGTGGTGAGGTGATATCTGTGCAAGTTTCGGAATATAATTCATTTACTCCCCGCCGCATATCAACTTTGGAATTTTTCCGCAAACTCAAATGGAAATTTTTAAATTTTTCGTAAACTCAAATGTAAAATATTGTGCTTGTATAGCTATGTTTGTGTTATAATAACTAAAAGAGCGGAATAGATTTGAGGAGAAATAAATGACACAAGGTTATGATGCCAGTAATATCAGGGTATTAGAGGGTTTAGAGGCAGTAAGGCTGCGTCCGGGCATGTATATAGGCTCAACTTCGCAAAGAGGTTTGCACCATTGTATTTATGAAATCGTTGATAACTCGATTGACGAATCATTAGCAGGATATTGCAGCGAGATAAAAGTTGCTATTCACAGAGATAATAGCGTTACCGTAGAAGACAACGGCAGAGGCATCCCTGTAGACATCAAGCCTGAAAGCGGTAAATCCGCACTGGAAATAGTTCATACCGTACTGCATGCCGGCGGTAAATTCGGCGACGGCGGATACAAAGTATCAGGCGGACTTCACGGTGTAGGTGCATCCGTTGTTAATGCACTGTCAGAAAAAATGGTTGTGGAAGTTGCACGTCAGGGCTACGTCTGGAAACAACAATACCTGAGAGGTGAGGCAACATCTCCTGTGGAAAAAGGCAAAGAAACACTCAAAACAGGTACTAAATCCACTTTCTGGCTCGACCCGGAAATATTCACGGAAACAACCGTTATTGATAATGATATTGTTGCCACAAGATTTAGAGAAATGGCGTTCCTGAACAAAGGCTTAAAAATTGTCCTGCTTGATGAAAGGGACGGACAACCGGAAGAACAGGTTTTTCACTACGAGGGCGGTATTGCAAGCTATGTTGAATATCTGAATAAAAATAAAACGCCTCTGTTCCCGTCACCAATTTACATTGATAAAGAAATCGACGGAATACGTGTTGAAGCAGCTATGCAATATACCGACTCATACAGCGAATCCATATTATCGTTTGCAAACAATATCAACACCCACAACGGCGGAACACACCTGACCGGTTTTAGAAACGCCATAACACGGGTGTTGAACGACTACGCAAGAAAGAATAATATCCTCAAAGATTCTGAACAGAACCTGTCAGGTGATGATGTTCGGGAGGGTTTGACCGCTATTGTCAGCGTAAAGTTGAGCAACCCCGAATTTGAAGGACAAACTAAAGAAAAATTAGGCAGTCAGGAGGCTATGGGAGCGGTTCAAGATGTTGTAAGAGAAAAATTTCAAGAATGGCTTGAATTTAACCCTAAAATAGCAAAACAGGTTATTGAAAAAACATTACAGGCACAACGTGCAAGAGAAGCCGCAAGAAAAGCAAGAGAGTTGACAAGACGTAAAACAGTACTTGAAACTTCTACTTTGCCCGGCAAACTTGCCGACTGCTCAAACAGAGACCCTGCTCAATGCGAAATCTATATCGTTGAGGGAGATTCTGCGGGCGGTTCAGCTAAACAGGGCAGAAACAGAATGTTTCAAGCTATTTTACCGCTCAGAGGCAAAATACTTAATGTCGAAAAAGCCAGGTTGGATAAAATCTATAACAGTGACTCTATACAATCCATGGTTCAGGCTTTCGGAATTAAAATCAGCAGAAATCCGGAAGAAGTTGATATATCAAAATTGAGATATCACAAAATTATTATTATGACCGATGCTGATGTCGATGGCGCACATATCAGAACGTTGATGCTTACTTTCTTCTTCAGATATGCCCGTCCGATGATTGAAAACGGTTATGTCTATATCGCACAACCGCCTTTGTTCAAAATCACAAGCGGCAAAACTTCGGAATATTTGTACGATGAAAGAGCTATGGATAAAATGCTTAAAGAAAGAGGTATCAAAAATCTTAGTCTTTCAAACAAATCAGGTTCAAAAGTCGTTAAAGGTAATGAATTGCTCACTATGATTGCTAATATGACAACTTTCTATCATTCATATAACAATCCTATCCTGAACATTATTCCGTCAATCGTACTCAGAGGTATGATACGTTCCGAACTTAAACCTGAAGATTTTGAAGATCAGGCGAGAATGAAAGAGGTTATTGAATATCTTGAACATTATCTGAAAGACCATTCCATAAATTATAATGTAGCAGATGCGAAAGATTATTCGGTAGAATTAAAATATAATGCCGAAAACGCAAGATATAACATCAAACTGAATTTGAATGCTGATGAATCGGAACTTATCACGCCTAACGTGATTAAGAGCAATGAGTTTAAGCGTTTAAAAAATTCATATCCGCTGATTCGTGATTTCCTTATAGAAGAAGAACAGACACTCTATCTTGACACGGATGAAACAAGGATTGAAGTAACATCATTTGAGCAGCTGCAAAAACTTATTGATGACAGAGGTCAAAAAGGTTTAACCATACAGCGTTTCAAAGGTTTAGGCGAGATGATGCCCCAGCAGCTCTGGGAAACGACTATGGACCCTAGAACAAGAACCCTGTTAAAAGTCGATATAGAAGATGCAATGTTATGTGACCAGTTGTTTGATGTGCTTATGGGTGATAAGGTTGAGCCAAGACGTGATTTTATCCAAACCCATGCAGTATATGCAACAAACATTGATACCTAATATGCCGGTATGCTGTTGTAGGTATGATACCGGTCGGGGGTTCTCTGCCTGCATTGGGGTAAACAATTCAAGAAAACAAATCCAAATCCCGCGGAATGAAATAACCTAACGAATAACCTGTGCTATACCTTTGTGAACAGGTTTATATAATGTTTTATCCAGATGAAAATGCTTGACTGTGTCAGATAAATTTTGTGAATATTGATAGTAATTTTGCAGATATACATTTTTATTGGCAATATTTGCAACAATAGTTCCGTCTTTCGGGTGAGTAAGTATCTGTTCCATATTATTTGTTTTTGAGATATTTTCCGTAATTGTTTTATGCGAACAATTGCCTGCCCCGATAATTAATCCGGCTGAGATTATACCTGCTTTAATAAAAGATGTAGAG
>JAJPXE010000070.1 GCA_021205645.1 Candidatus Gastranaerophilales bacterium
ATATAATATTTTTCTGGTAAATTATTAACCTTTAAAGTACAATAATATTATAAATTGATAAGAAGTTATATGGGGAGTATTTATATGAAAAAATCTGTCAAAATTGCAGGATATACAACACTTGGTATTATAGCTGTATTATATCTGGCATTTTTATTCGTTCTGCCGAATGTGATTAACCTTGAAGAATATATGCCGCTGGTTAAGTCGATTGTAAAAGAACAATCTAATCTGGATATTGAAATCAATAACCCGAAAATCATAACCTCACCATTTTTAGAAGCAGGTTTGAAAACAGACGGAATAAAAATCTCACTTCCTGACGGCTCACCCGTACTTGATACAGGTGCGATAAAAGCTAAAGTTTTCCTGCCGAGTGCATTGCTTTTGACAGTTAAAGTTTCCTGCCTTGATGTTAATGACCCGAAAATCAATCTTGATATTAACGAGAAAGGCAATCAATATAAGCTCGTACGGGAACTCGAAAAAATCCTGACAGCTAAGAAAGATGAAGTAAAAGAAGAAACGGAAGAAAGTTTCTTTAATCCTGCATGGATTAGAATAAAAGTACCTAATGTTAAGGTATTAAATTATTCTGCCGCAATAAACGATATAAAAAACAATCATCATCTGACGATAAAAGGTGATGAGCTGCTTATCGGTTATTTTAACGGCAAAAGAGCTACACTCAAAACATACGCATATCTGTTAAGCGATGATAAAACAAATATAACGGCAAATGTCAAGTTCGATACATTCCTGCCGGAAGTTCAGCCGCAGGAGGTTGATTTAGAAGACGATAAAGCACAAAAAGTCGAATTCCCGTTCATAAATATTGTCGAAATTTATCAGAACTACGACCTGACAACACACGTTAATTCAAAACTCAAAATCAGACCGACACACGACAAAAAGTCAGTTAAAATGAGGGGATTTTTTAACGTTGATAATTTAACACTAAAATTAGCGGATTACACACTTCCTAAGTGTTATTTTCACTCAAAGATGAGAGGTACAACGCTCAACCTTGATACCAATCTTTATATCTCGCCTGATGAACACACGAATATCTCAGGCAGGGTTAATTACCGTCATCCTGCAATTGATTTAAACATAAGCGGAGATAAAATATATCTCAATAATGTTATTAAATTTACAAGAGCATTACTTGATAGTTTTGGCATAAGCAATGACTTTGCTAATCTTAAAGGTGAAGGTTACTTTCTCGCCAATGCTAATATAAAAACTAATTTCAAAAAACTTAAATCATCCGGAAGTATTATCATAAGGAACGGAAGCCTTAAAAACAATAAAATCGGACTTGTCATAACGGACACCAATGCTGATTTATTGTTTGACGATAATGTATTCAGAATAAACAACACAAGAACATTTGTCGGTTCAAAACCGTTGACCGTAAGCGGTTCAATTGATAATAAAGCCCGTTCTGATTTAAAAATAAGCACAAAAAACCTGCCTATCACCGGATTGTACAGAGCTATGGCACCATCAAACATAAAAAGTCAGTATAATATGACATCGGGCGACATCTCTATTGATGCAAAATTATACGGAAAATTAAAACAAGCTGTTTCTACGCTCGATTTTGATTTATCAAATCTGACTCTTGCCGCAGTTGACAATTCTTTAAAAATCGAAAACGGCAACTTCAATATAAAAGTGCTATTGGACTTAAAAGAAGATATCATGAAAGGCAAAATAGTAAATTCCGGTCTGGGAGTTATTATTCCTGCCTCAAATTCAAGAATAAGCGATGAGAAGCTTGTTGTTGATTTTGACAAAGTCAATATAGATATTCAGCCGACAAACCTGCTGATAAACAGTAATTCTTCAATCGGAATAAAAGGCGGAGTGATGGAATATGCATCAAATCCTCAGATAGGTATCGCCGGCTCCGGCAGCTTAAATGCGGCGGATTTACGCAAACTGTGCGGAGATGCCGCAGCTCCGTATATTGATGTAAAAGGCTCCATGCCTGTAAAATTCTCTGTTACCGGTAATGCAAAGAAACAAGCAATAACGGCACAGGTGCTTTCCGATGCTCAAAACTTCATCACACCGGTTCATTTTAAAAATATTAAAGGAGCACAATGTATTTCACAGCTAAAGGTTAACTATAAAGGCGACAGACTGAATATTAAAGACACGGGTATTTATACAACAGACACCCTATTCACGGACGACTTAAGTGCTAACATGGCTCAGGCACAGCCTGTTGTAAAAGTACACGGAACACTTGCTAAGCTTAACACTAATATTCCGTCAATAAACCTTTTAAAAGTAGAAATACCAAAAACCTTAAATGGTACAATTTATGCGCTGAAACGCTCGGCATTCAATCTTGACGGAAATATGATTGCATTCGGACGTATTTTCAAACCGATAGTATTCGGTGGGTTTAATGTAACCGATTTACGCTTACCGACATTGCTCACAAGTATTAAAAAAGCCGGAATAAGTTTTAATAACCGCTCATTCAGGCTGTTTGCCGATGCAATAAACCTTAACGGCTCGGATATAAACTTTTCTGCACATTCAAATATTGATTTTGCACCAGTTATAAAATTGTATAAATTAAGTGCAGAGTCAAAAAACTTCAATCTTGATAAAGTAATGAAAGTAAGCGATGCAGCGATGAAAACATTGCCTGCTGCACCGCAGTCATCATCACAGGCAAGCTCCGCTCCTGCCGATATACCGCTTGAAATCACTTCGGGACGATTCAATTTTAACAAAATCCAAACAGGAAATATTGTCCTTAATAACACAAGAGGACAGATAACACTTCATAACAATACAGTATTTATTAAACCTGTATTTACGAATATATTTAACGGACATGTAAACGGTAATATTTCTATGAACCTTATAACAAGTGCGTTGGATATGGATTTAAAGGGCAGCGGTATAAATACGGAAAAAGCACTTAAAGATGCTGCAAATATGTCGGATGCACTTTCGGGTACAACTTCATTCAATATGAAAGCACAAATGAAAGGTTCGACTTATGAAGAACAGATGAAATCCCTGAAAGGAACGGTTAATTTCAAAATAAAAGACGGCTCTCTCGGTCCTTGCGGAAAGTTAGAGAATATGATTTTAGCTGAAAATATAAGAGAGTCAAAATTTTTTGAAACAACTCTGGGCGGAATAGTCGGCGGTCTTGCAACAATAGATACCGCTCATTATGAGGAGCTTTCAGGCAAAATGTCATTCAAGAACGGTTGTGCAATAATTAATCCTATAACTTCAAAGGGTAATGTAATGTGTATTCATATCTCCGGCACATTTGATTTATTAAAAAACGAAGCAGATATGAAAGTTAGAGGAAAACTTGCCTCAATGATATCAAATATGTTGGGACCAATTGCCGCACTAAACCCTATTAACCTATTGAAAGCAACTCCGGGGATAAATGTTGCGATGGCAAAAGCATTTTCAATCTTCACGGTAGCAATTACACAGGAAGAAATGGATGCAATCCCGAGTTTTGGCAAAAACCAATCAGAATTATCCGCAACGAAATTCCAGATAGTACTTCAAGGTGATGTTGCAAAACCTTTGTCAATGATAAAATCATTCAAGTGGCTTGCAGTACAATCCGATATAGATAACGCACAGAGTTTTGCGGATAACATGCCTGAAGAATACCTGCTTGCGGATCCGACAACACCGGAGGCACAAGCAGCAGCCGAAGCTAAAGCAAAAGAAGATGCTAAACCGATTAACAGGCTAAAACGTAAACTGAATATAGGACAGAGTTCTTTATAAATGCTTGTTCAACATATCAGACACGGTTTAATTGAAGAAGAACATGACGGATATGTTCTGACTACAAAACAGGGATATGCTCCGGCATATCCTTATTATCTGCGTTCCTGTGCAAAACCGCTTCAGGCAAGCTTGTTAATTGATTTTGAGCTTGACAGAAAGTACAAGCTAACAGGTGATGAGATAGCCCTTTGTTGTGCCTCGCATGCCGGTGAAAAATGCCATACGGATATAGCAGAAAGTCTATTAAACAAATTCAGACTTGAGTATGATTGGCTGAAATGCGGGCTGCACAAACCGCTTTCAAGAACAAGACAGAACGAGATGCTCATAAACAATGAAGAAATTAATTATTTTCATAACAATTGCGTCGGAAAACATATAATGTTTTTAGCATTGTGTAAAGAGAATGGTTGGGATATATCAGAATATGACAATATAAAACATCCGCTGCAAATCCTTGTAAAAGAGAGGATTAACTCATTATGTAATGTTCGTGAAGATTATCCCGTAACAAAAGATGGCTGTGGTGTTCCGATTTTTTCCATGCCTTTAGAGAATATGCTCAACGGGTTTATAAACCTATTTTGTGATAAAAAATATGAAAAGATAAAGAACGCATTTTTAGAGTTCCCTTATATAATAGGTGGTGAGAGCCGGCTTGATACGGAGATAATGCAAAATTCAAGGCATCTGGCAGCAAAAGTTGGTGCGGGCGGTTTGTGTATTGTTGTAAATACAAGATTAAAAGACGGATTAATTGTGAAGATAAATGATTGTAATATGGACACAAGGCGTTTAGTGGTATTTGAGGTATTAAACCGGCTTGGCTGGAGTGAATATGAATGTTGTAAGGATATTAGCACTCTTCATGGTGAGAAAGTCGGCGTGATAAAGATAGCGGATTGCCGAAAGTCAGATTTTCGGATGGGTGACCCTTGTGCGTAATTGCACCCCACCCCCGCGGAACGGGGAAAAAATAAAATCCCTCTCTGGACGGAGAGGACAGAATTTCTTTGCGAACGAAGCGGCAGACTGTACTGCACAGCAGCACCCGCTCCGCTCCCCGTCGGGAGAGGGGAAAAATAAAAGATCTGTTTTAAAAATTACCCGCAGTTTTTTACAGCCCAATCGGAAAATATCTCTAAACCCTCTTTGAGCATATTTGTATTACCGCAATATCCTATTCTTAAATATCCGTCCATCTCCAAGGCTGATGCGGGCAAAAATAATACACCCGTTTCCTCAGATAATTTTTTACACATATCATAAGAACCATACTCAAAATCATATTTTAACAATGCACACGTTCCGCCTTTCGGTTCAACCCAACTAAAATGATGTTCCTTATCTATCCAATTGGACACTATTTGCTTACCTCTGCGGATTATATCCAGATTACGGCGGATTATCTTATCCTTGTTCTCTAACGCAATAGCAGCAAGATAATCATCTATTCGCCCGATACTTATTGTATTATATTCCCTGTGAATAATTACCTGTTTCATAATTTCATGGGCAATTCCATCAGGGGTAGCTATCCAACCTAATCTTAAACCCGCAAGTGAAAAAACTTTCGACATACTGCCCGTTGAAATCCCCTTATCATACAGCTCGGCTATTGATTTTGATACCTTTCCGTCATGTTCAAGACCGCGGTATACCTCATCACACAATACATAAGAGTTATTCTCTCCTGCAATTCTTGCAATCTCTTTAAGCATACTTTCAGGCATGACTGCACCTGTCGGATTATTCGGGTTATTCATACAGATGATTTTGGCACCTCTTGCACGATTTCTCAATTCGTCCATATCCGGCAGCCAGCCGTTTTCCTCATGGAGAAATATCCTCTCAACTTTTGCCCCGATTGACTCAGGAATAGAATAATGCTGCTGATATACAGGCAAAATCGATACTACTTTGTCATAAGGCTCAATTACCGAAAGCATAACAAGCTGATTTGCTCCGATTGCACCGTGTGTTACAACTATATTGTCAGAACCGATTGCAGAATCGTATAGTGAACATATACCGGACTTTAAACACTCGCTGCCCTGTATATCACCATAATTCAGCCTTAATCCGGTTATATAATCAAGGTGTTTTACACTTTCTCCCGTTATATTGAACAATTCTTTCAATGATAATGTTCCGACACAGGTATCCGCCATATCATATTTTGATATTTTTTCATATTTGTTAAACCAGTCCTCAACCTTGAAATTATCTATTTTCACAAATGTTATTACCTTTTTTGGAATATAAAATATGAATTAGAATCATCACGTGTTTTCCATACAAAATTAAACTGTTTTGAGAGCATATTTATCAAATCAATATCAAATTTTGACATTACACCCGTCATAGTATGCTCTTTAACATTTTTTATATCGGAATAATAAGCCTGAACTTTTTCTTCAGGAATAATTGCATAATTGTCGGTGTAATAAACTATCCAGATAACATATCCACCCTTTGGAACTTTGTCTATGTATGAGTGCATAAAATTAACAAAGTTTTCCGAAATAGGCTTTTTACCGAGTATGATTTTTTGGAATACCTCATATTTTTTGCCCGCCTTAAATCCTTTTTGCTGCTCATTGTTATAAAAGTTTGGATTGTTAGGGTTTCTAACCTCGTGGAACAACTCCAACGGCAGCACCTCCGGCATGTCTTTGTCTTTGTAATAGTAGAATGAAACTGATGAGGCAAAAGGCATTATAACAAGATTATCTTTTCCTGAATAATGGTCTTTTACAAATTCGGCAGGTGCTTTCAATGAATAATACGCAATACGCCAATACTGATTATAAGTGGATTTTAAACCGTATAAACAAGCTATTGAATAAAATATTATCAAACCCGCAAAAAGATATTTGTCTAATTTAGCAAGCCCGATAGCTGTTAATATAAATATAAACGGTGAAATAAAAATAAGATATCTTCCCGTGAATGCGATAACTCTTGAATTAGCCGCAAACAAAAACAATCCGAATGATAATGAAATAACAAGTAATATTACCGTATTGAGTTTTTCTTTATCTCTTAAGCTGTTTATAAGTCCCGTAAACATCATACCAACCGGCACCCACACAAGAAATAATGTATAATAATTCTTCGGGAATACTTCATGTCTTGTTTCGTGTATATGTCCGGGATCACATGCAAAAAGATTTTGAAGCAAACCCCAAAAATTTATTGATTTAAAAGGAGTTAAATCCGTTACAAGAAATGTCGAACGGACTACCGCATAATGACAGATTAAAATAAAATACGGAATATAAAAC
>JAJPXE010000253.1 GCA_021205645.1 Candidatus Gastranaerophilales bacterium
GTATCAAGTTTATTATCATTGCTTTGCATCTTTTTAACCCATTCATTATAGATTTTATTAATATCTTCGGGGCTAAAACGAATACTTTCGCCGGTTCCGTCTTTAATTCTCAAATTTTTCAGCTTCATTAACATCAAAAATGAAACATTTTCGAAACAATCTGCTCTTGAAACGTTACGTTCCGGCAGCAATTTACATTTGCTGATAATTCTGTTATTGAAACGTGGGATTTTTTGTCCTAAGACACCCTGCCAATCATTTTCCGTCCCCATATATTGCCTGAATTCTTTTTGGAGATAAGAGGCATAGGCTGACCTGTATTCGCCGTACAAAAAGTATTCTGCATCATATTTATTCAATTCCGGAATTTGGGATTGGGCATTGAGCCACAGCACTATCAATTCACGTTCAACAAGACTGCGGGGTGCAACGTATTCTGTTGTACGAACTTTATTGCTGTTATCAAGCGGAATACTTCTTCTGAATTTGTCTGGATATTTTTCCGACCATAAACCCAAACGAAGTGCATCATAATAGCAAGGATAACGATATTTTTCATCTGATATCAGTTCAACTCCGTTAGATTGCGTGTAGTTTTTTGTTCTTTCTTCATTTTCTCTGTCATCATCATTTTGTGAAGATTTCCACGGAATATTCACATCATAGCCTCTGCGTTGGATTGCATTTCGCAGTGCTTTATATATCTGCCATTGTTCAAGCTTTATATTTTGCACAAGTGCAGCTCGCAGCAGGCACGATGTATATATAACATCTTCTCCTGTGGATGGGAACTCTTTTTTTATGTGCATGTCATCTTTGTCTAAAAGTTCCAGACCGCAGTCAAGCCATAAATCATCGAAAAATTTTTCTCTTGCTATATGAGCATTAAGAGTTTTATTAATTCTCCGTCTGCCGCGAATATCATCATATGAAGCGTGTTCTTTTTCTATTAAAACTGAATTAGCCTCCTTCAAATCATGTCCTTCTCTGACACAATAGCCTATGCTTGCTTTACCCATATCAAAAGCAAAAATTTTCTTTTTCATACCTTAATCCCTCATCTTAATCTGTGTGCATTTTAACATATTTGCTATCAGATAACAAGCATAAAAGAATGTGTCCAAAAGTAAGTAAAAAGTGTTAAAAATAGTTAAATATTTTGACATGCCGGAGTTTTTGATGTGTAATAATAAGATAAGTATAGTTTGGGTAGGATATGTACATAAAACAAATAGACATCGACAATTTTAAGTCGTTTGCCGCAAAAATAGAAATACCTTTAATGAAAGGTTTCACAACTATCTCGGGTCCGAACGGTTCGGGCAAAAGCAATATAATAGATAGTGTACTTTTTGCACTCGGATTATCTACCTCAAGAACCCTGCGTGCTGAACGTTTAGCCGATTTTATCTCAACCTACACCAAACGTAATGAGGCTGTCGTAAAAGTTATATTTGCCGAAGCTGAGGACGGCAAAGAATTCAGCGTTGCAAGACGTATAAAGAAAGCCTCGCAGGGTTATAACAGCATTTATTATCTTGACGATAAAACAGCAACTTTAGCCGATATCCACGCCAAACTTGAACAATATAATGTTACCCCGAACAGTTACAACGTTATGATGCAGGGCGATGTGACAAGTATTATAAGCTGCACGGAAAATGAACGACGGAAAATCATTGATGAAATAGCCGGTGTTGCCGATTTTGACAGACGTATTGCCACTGCAACCGAAAAGCTTGATACCGTAGAAGAAAGAGTCAAACACTCCAATATTACCCTTGCTGAAGTCGAAGCAAGGCTTGAACAGCTGAAAGAAGAAAAAGAAATTGCCCTAAAATACAGGAAACTAAAAGAAGAAAAAAACGGACTCGAAAGCCAAATTAATACGGTTAAGTTTTTTGATATAAAAACAAAACTGGAACAGGCTCATGAAAACATACTTGAATATACAAAAAAGAAAAAGCTTGAAGAAGTTAATGCAAATGACCTTGATGAACGTATAAAAATTATTAACGAAAAATACGAAGAAATATGTGCAACGGTAAAAGAAAAAGGTGAGGCACATCAAATTGAAGTTCAAAAAAAAGCCGAAGAATGTAAAGGTGAAATATCAAGAAGAGAAAACTCAATCAATTTTGAAGAAAAACAAATTCAAGACAGAAAAAAGACTGTTGAAAACTCCAAAAACGGTATAGAAAACCATAATACAAAAATTGAAACAGCAAAACTCAATATCCAATCAAAAGAGACAGATATAAAAACCGCAGATGATGAACTGTCAAAACAGCGTGCGGAAAGAAAACGCATAACAGAGGATTTGACGGGACTTAATGAGAATGTTGACCGTCAGATGAAACACAGAGAAGACCTCAGAAAAGAACTTGATATCCTGAAAGATAAAGAAACTGCGCTTATACAAAAGCAAATCCCGCTTGATACGGAATTAAAAAATATCAACACCAAACTTACGGAAGCAAAAAAGAGTCTTGAAGATTATAATAAATTAAAAGTTGAATTTGAGGACAAAAAAGATTCGTTGGAGCTGCAAATTGAACAGTTAACAACAGAACAAAACGACTGCAAAATCGTTCAGAAAAATATAATGCACGATTTAGACAAAATTTCGAACGAGATAACCGACCTTGAGTTTAATATAAGTGCTGCAAGAAAGCAGCTGTATAAGCTAGAAGCAAGCAGGCAGGCAAGTGAGGTTTCAAGCGGAAACCGGGCAATTCAAACAATAGAAAATGCTCATATTGAGGGTGTTCATGCTCCGTTATTCAAACTCGGGAATGTTGATAAGGAATATTCGACCGCACTGGAAGCTGCTGTCGGCGGGAGAATGTCGCATATTGTCGTTGATGATCCGGATGTTGCAACAACCGTATTTGAGATTGTCCGTTCTGCGGGCGCGGGACGTGTTACCTGTATTCCTCTTAACAAAATAGCTCAAGCACCGTCAAGTCTGAACCTGCCTAAAGAAAAAGGTGTTATTGATTATGCCGTAAATCTTATTGACTTTGATGATATATATCTTGATGCATTCTATTATGCAGCCGGCGGAACAATTGTTGTGGAAAATGATGCCGTTGCAAAAAAACTAATCCGCAAATACAGAATGGTCACACTTGATGGAACATTGTATGAAAAAACAGGTGCAATGTCCGGAGGGGGCAAAGTTTCATCAGGGTTAAAGTTCTCTGTTAATGACGATGATGAACTCGAAAAATACAAAAAACGGCTTTCTGATATGGAAACAAAATATAAGAATGCAAAAAATAAAAAATCCGAGTTGGAGCAAAAACGTGAGAAGAACAGAACAGACTACTCAAACGCAATGACCGAGCTTAATAAAGCAAATATTGAGCTGAATACCCTGATAAGGACATTTGATTCCTCTCAAAATGTATATGTGCAAAACCAGGAGTTTGTTAAACTCTCACAGCCTGAAACAGAAAGAATAACATCTGAGCTGGATAAACTTGAAGAAAACCACATCAAACTTCTTGATGAAATGGGGGGCATCAAATCTAAAATTGACGAAATTGAGCAATTACTTGACGACGGCAGTCTTAAAAAGCTCAAAGAAATGACAGCAGGCATTGAAGCCGAAATTGAACGGCTTGAAACAAACAAACGCAATTATGAAAATGAGATAAAGTCGTTCAATATGGAAATCACTTTCCACAATAATGCAATTGAAAATAATAAAGAAACTATCCGCAACAGCGAGCTTGCAATAACAGAAAGCGAGAAAAATAAGCGGATTTTTGAAGAAGATATTAAAAAATTAAAAGTTCAGCTTGAAGAATATGAAACCCAAATTGCAGAAATTAAGGAAAAACTGGGAGATTTACTCAAAGAGCGTGATGGAATAAATGAGCAGCTGGTTGATTTAAGAACCAAGAAGAGTGTTAAAACCTCTGAATTAGAAAAGATATCGGAGCAGATAGAGTCGTTCAAAGCCAGAAGGCGGGAGATAGAACCCGAGCTTGAAACTGCAAGAAAAGATTTGGAAGATGCGGGGATTGAGATTTCAAAGCTGCTGCCTGTTGAGATGTCCATTGATGAATTGAATGCAAAAATACAGAAATTATCAAAGCGTATGGACGATTTAGGTGCCGTCAATATGCTTGCAGTAGAGGAGTTTGAAACTGTTTCCGAAAGAGAAAAGGAATTAAAAGGAAAAATCGAAACACTGACAAGAGAGCGGCTTGAGATTTTAGACAGAATGCACGGATATGAGCAGTTGAAAAAAGATGCATTTATGACGACATATAGCAATATAAATGCAAATTTTAAAGAGGTATATCATCAATTATCAGACGGAGAGGGGACGTTAATATTACAAGACGAAGTCAATCCGTTTGCGGGTGGTCTTAATATAGAGGCACAGCCGAGGGATAAAAAGAAACAGCGATTAGCGGGTTTGTCCGGAGGAGAGAAATCGTTAGCGGCACTGGCATTTGTCTTTGCAATCCAGAGATACATGCCGGCTCCGTTTTACGCATTAGACGAAGTCGACCAGAGTTTAGATACTATCAACGTTGAAAAACTGGCAAGTATTGTCCAGACACAATCACTGGATACGCAATTTATAGTTGTAAGCCACAGGAAACCGATGATAGAATCGGCAAACCGGACAATCGGTGTCACACAGCAGGAAAAAGGAAAGTCAAAGGTAACTGGCGTTAAGCTTAGAGATTAATCAGGGATAGGATAAATGTCATTAAATTATTTAGATTACAAAAACATTCAAAAAAACGACAGAGGTGAATATGACGGGATAGAAATCCTTGTTGCAATGGCAAAACAAGGAAAGATTGACCCGTGGAACATTGATATAGTTGACGTAGCGGATAAATATTCCGTTCAGGTATTCCAAACAAAGGCTCAAAATTTGAGATGTACAAGCAGAGTTCTTTTATTTGCGGCTATTTTGCTTAAAATGAAATCTGATATTCTTGAGGGGATTGAAATCAACGATTTGGTTCCTGATGCTCAAAATGTAGAATTTGATGATACAGATAGTTCCATGTATGAATATGAAGATTATGTTCCGACGAATAATGTCATTTCATTTGATGAAGTTTTGCAGAGAAGAACCAGTGTAAGATTGAACAGAAACAGGGTTGTAACCCTGAGAGATTTAATCCGTCAGCTGGAGTTTTATGCACAGCTTGACAAAAAAGCCTCGATAAAAAATGCTCACGAGCGTGCAAAAAGAAGGGTGAGAAATTATTCAAATCTTTCTGCTGATGATATCATAAATCTTGCACATGATGAATACATCAAAAAAGGTGTTGAGAGGCTGAAAGCAAACCTTACGGAAATTTTAGACCGTCAGGACAAAATAGAGTTGAACGAGTTGATTTTGCTTGGAATGGACAAAATCACGGCTTATTTATCATTATTGTTTTTGGCGGCAGAGGGTGAGTATGATCTGGTTCAGGATGAATTTTATTCCGATTTATACGTTGTTAAATATGAAAAGCCAACAGGTGAAGAAGCCGCAATAAATAATGCAATTGTACAGGATGTGTTGAATGATGATGTCCACAGTGTTGTTGACAGTGTTTCTGCCGCTCATAACAACGCTGTTGCGGAGGAACAGAGGTAATGGAAAGTTTAAAATCCAGAATTGAAGCGGTATTATTCACAACAGCGAGAGTGCTTCAGATAAAAGATATAGCGGAAATCTTAGAAGAAAATGATGAAAATGCTGTTGAGGAAGCAATGCTTGATTTGATTATGGATTATTCTTCCCGTGACAGTGCTTTAGAAATTGATGATGAAAACGGATATATTTTACAGGTAAAAACCGAGCACATGGATATTGTAGAAAAGCTTTGTCCTGTAGAGCTTTCAAAGCCGGTACTTAAGACACTCACGGTAATTGCTCTTAAAGAGCCTATCCGTCAGGCGGAATTAAAGGTTTACCGCTCTAACGCTTATGAGCATATACAAGAACTTGTAGAAAAAGGTCTGGTTGCTAAAACACGGGATAAGAACGGACGTTCGTTCAATGTCAGTACGACCCCTAAATTTGCGGAATATTTTAAGCTCAAAGGCGATTTACGTTCTCTGATGAAACAGGATCTTGAAGATCTGTTAAAAAACTCTACCACTGATGATTAGCACCGGTTTATTGGTTATTCTCTCTGTGCTTATCCACGAAAAATCTGTGCATATTTTTTGATAACCCGACATTTTGTATCATAAGATTATATTTTTTAATCTCTGCAAGATTAGAAGCTTCGTCAAGCAAATTTCGCTGATTGTTTCGGTGTTGGACAGGCTTGGCAGATTTTTTCGTTTCTTTGGGCTGCTCATTATATAATTTTTCTTCCAATTTTCTTATGACCATGTCAATATCATTCTCTGTCATAATAGAATATTTAGCGGCAATCTGTTGAACCGGTGTTGCAACAGGCAAGCTGTACAGGCATTGGACAGAATAGATATCATTCTCGGATAATTCAACGACTCCGTATTTGTGCGGAGAATACATAATATCAGTATTATAAGGGCTATGTCCTAAACCAAGTGCGTGACCTAATTCGTGCAAAATGGTATGAAACACTTCGGATTTTGAATTATATTCCTGATGAATTTTACCGTCTGTCAGTCCGATAGAAACCTCCGCTCCGTATAATCTCTGCAAATTATCGTAATTATACTGGCAATGCCCCAGAGCTTTTCTGTCTACACGTTTCCAGTCGATATTGATTTGCGAGCTCAGTAAATTATCAACAATATTGAACGAAATAAGCCCTTCACCTGCGGTTTCCCATGTTTCCAGAGCCGTGAGGACAAGTTTTCTGTACTCTAAATCTTCTCCCTGTTTTGAATAAAACTTCATCGGTGCGATGAACACCTGTATCGGCATTTTCTGCCACCGCAACAAATAACCATTTCTTACACTCTGATTTAAATATGATCTTATTTCCATAATCAATATTCTATAATAAAAAGGTAAAACAAAAAAGCGGCTGATATTCATATCAGCCGCCACAGTTTATAGTATTGAATTTTAT
>JAJPXE010000056.1 GCA_021205645.1 Candidatus Gastranaerophilales bacterium
GCGATATTGTTGAAGCGGATTATAGAAAATATATTGATGCTCATATAGAGAAAGGCAAAAAAGTATCCGACAGCTGGGTTGAAACGGCCTTAAAGAACGGAACTTCAACGCCGAACTTCTCAACATCAGGAGTCGATAAAAACACAATACTTGATGTTATCGGAACATTCATGACAAATAAAGATGTTAAAAACGGTAAAGTTTCACTGGAGAATATTTTTGAAGTGCCTGACGTTGCTTCAAGCCTCGTCGAATCAATGAAACAAAAAGCTGATGACTTCCTGCTTGATGAGGACACTGATGAAGATAAAAAAGAAGCACTTGTCGGATTTATTGAAGATATGCGAAATACATACGATGACTTTACAAAAGAGCCGAGCATAGAAAAACGGACAAAAATAATCAAGGCATTCACAGAAGCATTTGAAATAATGCGAACGGAACAAGCACGGCGTAATGATGAGGCTGCCCCGCAGCACTACGGACTGCCGGAAGACTCTGAAATTAAGTTTGATAACTTCTCAAAAAGAGCCGATGAGGAAATTGAAGCCCATAAAAACAGAAGAAAATTGCGCAGAAACATTTAATATTTGACAATGTTCAATCTCGAAATATATTTATTCAAAATGCCGGATTTTTAATAATCCGGTATTTTTATATGAATTTGTGAAAAGAGGGTGCGAGAAAAATTTTAATGGCTCTTGACCTTTTTAACAGAATCTCAAAAAACTGACATTTTTCTGTATCCACGTATGCAAAAAACAATTATTGCGGTATAATCTTAGTATGTCAAACTTTGTTCATTCGGAAAAGATTAAAACGATAGCCTATCTCGGTACTGCCGGTTCGTTTACAGAAATGGCAAAAGATTATTTTTGTGAAAAATATAGCCTGCAGGCTTATCAAATGCCGTTTAGAAAGATTAAAGAAATCATCTCATATGTGGAAGATGACCGGGATGCTGTCGGTATTATTCCGGTAGAAAACGCTAAAGAAGGGATTATTCGTGAAACAAACGACAATCTCATAAAATCATCCAATGATAATATAAAGATTTTATCCGAAGCAATTCTGCCATCTAACAATTGCCTTTTGTCAAAAAATAGCGAGATATATAATATTTCAGGATTGATAGCACCCGCACCCGCTATTGCAAGGTGTCAAGAATACATTAAAACACAATTGCCCATGCACTTGAATATTATTAATACCGCAGATACCGAAGAAGCTGCAAGGCTGCTTAACTCATATAACCTGACTTATGCTATTATAGGAACAAAAAAAACAGCTGAAATTTATAATTTGAATATTCTTAACCCGAATATAAACAATGATAAAGATAATCATACAAAGTTTATTATGATAGGTGATTTTGAGACAGAACCGACAGAACACAGCATTTCAAGTGTGGCAATTTCCTTAGCAGATGCTCCCGGAAATCTGTATAACATAGTTAAAGAATTTGCACAAAGAAATATCAACATAACCTATATCCACGCAACACCGTCAAAACTTGAAGAAAATGAATATATTCTGTTTCTTGATTTTGCAGGACATATTAAAGAAGAAAATGTTCATGATGCAGTTGAAAATATTAAACCGCACATAAAATATTACAGATTTATGGGTTCGTATGAGAGAATTTAGTATAAGAAATTGTATAAAATTATTTGCTGTTGTCATTTTCTTTGCAGCATTGTTTCAACAGGCGGTTTATGCTGACTATGAAACAGGCATGACTGATGCGGAAATCATAAAAAAAATAAGGAAATGCAATAAAAAAATCAACAAACGCCCTGATAGGATTAAATATTATGTTCAACGCGGTTTTTTAAGATACTGTCTGGGTGATTACGGCGGTGCACTGGAAGATTATGTTGAGGCAGAGGGATTAGAACCTGAAAACTCTGACATATTCTATTCAAGAGGGCGGGTCTGGTTTGCCCAAAATAATTACACAGAGGCCATAAAAGATTTTGACAGGGCGGCAGAGCTTAAGAAAAAAGATTCTAAAATATATGTGAGCAGAGGAATTACAAAAGAGAAAATGAACGATTATGAAGGTGCTGCCTCTGACTATGACCTTGCAATAAAATATGATAAACATTCAAGAAGCGCATACTCAAACAGGGGTGTATTAAAAGGCAAAATGCAGGATTATCAGGGAGCACTGGATGATTATCAAAAGGCAATTAAGCTTTGCAAATACGCTCCCGATACGTACTATAATATGGCACTGACGAAATGTCAGCTTGAACAGTATGAAGATGCGATAAAAGATTTTTCAACAGCAATAGAACAGAACCCGAAATATGCTATGGCATATTATAAGAGGGGGCTGGTATATCAAAAAATGGGGAGTAAGCAATTTGCAAGAAGCGATTTTATCAATGCTTTAAAGCTGACCCCATCAAACAGAGAGGTAAAACAGGCACTTGAAACTCTTAACAAAGAGCTTGAAGAATTATATGATACAAAAGTTCCGGCATGGGTTTTGAACGACGATTAAATTTGATTTTCCGGCTTTATTTTAGTCTTATGCCAGAGTAGCAAAATCGGGTGCGCATAATTGAGTTTGCGGAAAAATTTTATTTTTTCTGCAAACTCAATATGGTAATCATGTAGAGCTAACCCTAAAGGACTATTTTGTTACAAATCTTTATATACTAAATAGCGGACTACTAAATGGTTACAGCTATTTTGGTTAAAATAAGTATCGTTTATTGTGAAATATCTTGAAATTATGGTATTTTGTTGGTATAACTGTGGTTGTGTTGAATATTAAAAGTAATTCAAAAGTATTACATAGATAGTAAAGGATTAAAGTTATGTCATTACCAAGTGTAGCATATTTCTCTATGGAAATAGCATTAGACCAGTCATTAAAAACATATTCCGGCGGTTTAGGATTTTTAGCCGGCTCACACATGCTGTCTGCCGGATATCTTCAAATGCCGATGGTGGGTGTAACGATGTTGTGGTCATACGGATATTATGATCAGCGAATTGATCATACCGGAAATGTTGAAGTTGCATATATCAGAAAGTATTATGATTTCTTAACGGATATAAACGTTACGGTAGAAGTGGACACTTTCGGTGAAAAAGTCAAGGTTAAAGCGTACAGAGTTGAGCCGGAAATGTTCGGTGCGTGCCCTGTATACCTCTTAACGACCGATATTGAGGGTAACAGCGAATGGGCAAGAAGGATTTCTCACAGACTCTATGACGGGGATGAAAGGATTAGAATTGCTCAGGAAACAATACTTGGTATTGCAGGTATAAGAGTACTTCAACAGGTAGGATATAATTTTGAAGTTGTGCACATGAACGAAGGTCATGCTCTGCCTGCCGCTTTTGAATTGTTAAGACAATACAATGGAAACTTAGACGAAGTAAGAAAGAAAACTGTATTCACAACCCATACTCCTGTAGCTGCGGGAAATGAAGTACACTGGGTTGATACACTGCTTCAGGGCGGATTTTTTGCAGGATGTTCAAGAGAACGTGCTATTGAACTCGGCGGCGAAAACTTCTCACTGACAGTTGCTGCATTAAGGATGTCCAGAATTGCTAATGCCGTATCGCAACTGCACGGATTAGTCGCTAACAAAATGTGGGAATGGGTGGACGGAAGATGCCCTATCAGAGCCATCACGAATGCGGTTAACCTCCACTACTGGCAGGATAAAAGAATTTCCGGCGATGATTCTTATGAAAAATTACTTGCTACAAAGCGTGAAATGAAAGTCAAACTCTTTAAATATATAGCAAATGTTGCAGGTAAAAGATTTAACCCTGATGTGCTGACAATTACCTGGGCAAGAAGATTTGCCGACTACAAGCGTGCATGGCTCATACTCATGGACAAAGACAGAATTAATAAGCTGTTAGACGAAAATAAAGTCCAGATTATCTTTGCCGGCAAGTTCCATCCTGATGATGTTATGGGTAAAGAAATGTTCAACAAGCTGTTAAACCGCTCGCACGGATTAAAGAATGTCGTTGTTCTCCCGGGGTATGAACTTTCATTGTCGGGCATGCTCAAAAGAGGTTCGGATATCTGGCTAAATACACCGCTAAGACCGTTTGAAGCATCGGGCACATCAGGCATGTCCGCTAACGCTAACGGTGCACTGCACCTGTCAATTTATGACGGCTGGACTGTAGAAGGTACTTTCAACGGCATTAATGGCTACGCCATTGAGTATGAAGGACTTGATGATGAAATGCCTTGGGAAGAAAGACACTGGAAAGACCATGAATGCATGATGGATATTATTGAAAACCAGATTATTCCTACTTATTATAACAACAAAGATGAATGGGCAAGAATGATGCGTCAGGCTATTAGGACGGCAGAGGCTTATTTCAACTCTGACAGAATGGTCGTTGAATATTACAACAGATTGTATAAACCGATTGCTCACGATGATCCATCAGCAGGGGAAGAAAAGAAAGAAATGAATATTTCTGAAACTCCTACATTTGATGCGTGGACTTATTCTAATATCAAATAATTTTTAATTATGCGAATAAAATTTGCAATATCAGCCCTCTTGAAATAGAGAGGGTTGATATTTGTTATTAACAGCTCCCGATTAACAGCCGGCGATAACATTTATGAAAAATAATTTACACCGAAATTTGTTTGTAATACAATCATAGTGTTAAGAGAGATTTTACATAAAAAGGAGTGAAATTATGGTAAAAGTTGCAATTAACGGATTCGGAAGAATCGGACGTAACACATTAAGAGCTGCAATTAGAGAAGGCATATTTAATGAAATTGATTATGTTGCTATCAATGATCCGGGTTTAAAACCTGAGGATGCAGCACGTATTTTTAAGTATGACTCAGTAATGGGCAAGTTTGACGGCACTGTTGAAGCATATGACGAAGGTATCATTGTTAACGGCAAAAAGATTAAATTCTACGCTGAAAAAGACCCTGCACAGCTGCCATGGAAAGATTTAGGTGTTGAAGTGGTTGTTGAATCAACAGGTTTCTTTACGGATGCAACAAAAGCTCACGCTCATATTGATGCAGGTGCTAAAAAGGTTATTATCTCTGCTCCTGCTTCTAACGAGGATATCACTATAGTATTAGGCGTTAACGATAAAATGTATGACCCTGCAAAACACAATGTAATATCGATGGCATCCTGCACTACAAACTGTTTGGCACCGGTTGCTAAAGTTATCAAAGAAAAATTCGGTATTGTAAAAGGTTTGATGACAACGGTTCACTCATATACAGGTGACCAAAGAATTCTTGATGCAGGTCACAAAGACCCTCGCAGAGCAAGAGCTGGTGCATTGAATATCGTTCCTACTAAAACAGGTGCTGCTAAGGCTGTTGCATTAGTTATCCCTGAATTAAAAGGTAAATTAGACGGTTTTGCAATGCGTGTTCCTACTCCGGATGTATCTCTGGTTGATGTTGTATTTGAAACAGAAAAAGAAGTTACCGTTGACGAAGTTAATGCAGCATTAAAAGCAGGTGCTGACGGACATGTTCTTTGCTATACAGAAGAGCCGCTTGTTTCTTCAGATTATATCGGAACATCTCAATCATCTACCGTTGATGCTCTGTTAACAAGAGTGATGGGCGGCAATATGGTTAAAATCATTTCATGGTACGATAATGAAATGGGTTATTCTACAAGATTAGCTGAAACTACTAAAATGGTTGCTTCGAAATTATAATTTTTTAAAATTATGTTATAACAAAACAGGTGTCGGGAATATAGTTCCGGTGCCTGTATTTGTTATAATGAATATAACAGAAAGGGGTAAAAATGAAAGGAACGGCATTCAAATTCGGTGATAACATATCAACAGATCACATTGCGCCCGGCAGATTATTCCACCTGCGCTCAGACCTGAAAGAATTTGCCAAACACGTACTTGAGGATGCGGATGAAACATTTGCTTCACGCATGAAAAAGGGTGATTTTGTGGTTGCAGGCAATAATTTCGGGCTTGGTTCATCAAGGGAGCATGCCCCGCAAATCATAAAAATATCAGGAGTCGGGGCAGTGCTTGCAAAATCATTTGCGAGAATTTTCTATCGTAATGCTATCAATATAGGATTACTTGCAATTGAATGTGATACTGACGGGATTGATGCCGGTGATGAGCTTGAGCTGGATATTGAAAAAGGGTTTATTAATAACATTACTAAAGGCACAATGATTTCAATAGAGCCATTGCCGCCGGTAATGATAAAACTTCTTAAAGACGGCGGTCTTGTTGAGCATATAAAAAAACACGGTGATATCATCATACCGTCATAATATGTTTTAAAATTCGCCTTTTACGTTTCTGTTTTTTTTTTTTTGACGAAAAGGATTTGGACAAAAAAATATTTTCCACTTCGGTTTCCGCACCGTCCGCTCCGCTTGCAAAGCCGTTGGCACTGTCTGCTCTGCTGGGTTAGGGGGTGATTAGGAAACCGCACAGATATCACCTCACCCGCAAGACTAAATCACCAAATCGACGTAGTGCTGACCTGCCTGCCTTGCCCTCCGGCAAGTCGGCACTGTCTGCACCGGCATACGCAACACAAGTCTTGCTGCCCTCTCCGTCCAGAGAGGGCAAACTGGGGATATCACCTCTCCCGAAAATCAGGTTCTCGTTCCTTGAACCGATTTTCCCTCTCCCTATGGGGAGAGGGCTGGGCTAAATGTATTTTTAGTTCACCCAACAAATTTATCCCCCCCCCACACACATACATACCATTTACTCCATTTACTTTTGATATTTTAGATTATTTCTGTCTTGAATTCGTAATTTTCCATATTCTTAATCGGAACAGTCATTTTTTTGGACTCACCCAACAGTCTGCTATTACACTGCAAACCCGCTAAGCCTAAAATATAATCGCAAATTTGAGTTTCTATATTTACACAGAAATTATTGTTTATCTCTTTTATAAAATAACATGGACTTGTAACGTTAATCTCAATAATCTGCTCTTCTACAACATCAAAACCCGCCATATAAATTCCCATACGATTGAGTTTTTTAGCG
>JAJPXE010000037.1 GCA_021205645.1 Candidatus Gastranaerophilales bacterium
CTGTTGCAGTATATGAGGTTATACGTCAAAATGGTATTTAAACTTCCAAAAAGAGAACAATTTTCTAATAAAAGCACTTTCGGAAAAGTCTTAAACATTGCCGGTTCCGAATACTACACAGGTGCAGCCTATTTATCATCGATATCTGCTCTTAAAACAGGATGCGGATATGTTGCCCTGTCAAGCTCGCCAAAAGTAATTAAAACTGTTTCGCTGCGCTCATCAGATATTGTTTTTCTTCCTATTGCAGAGATTAAACAAAAAATAAAAGATTTTGATGTTATATCAATAGGCTGCGGATTATCTACAGAAACAGGAGTTTCCATACTTTTTAAATCAATTCTTGAAACCTTATCCGAACGGAATAAAGCCGTTATTATTGATGCTGACGGACTAAATCTTCTTTCAAAAATGAAAAATAAAGTCGATTTACCTGAAAATCTTATAATAACCCCTCACCCAAAGGAAGCTTCAAGATTACTGAATGCTGACATTGATTATGTACTGGACAGACCAATGCTCTGTGCAAAAGAACTTACGAAAAAATATCACTGTACAACCGTTCTAAAGATGCACAGTACGGTTGTCTGTTCTCCCGAGCTTGATATATATGTCAATAATACAGGAAACAGCGCCCTGTCAAAAGCCGGCAGCGGTGATGTGCTTACAGGCATGATAGCAGGGTTATGCGCTCAAAAGATGACTAATTTTGATGCCGCTAAATTAGCCGTATATCTGCACGGCAAAACAGGTGAAATAGCCTCCGGCATGTTAAGCGAATATTCAGTCCTCGCCTCTGACCTGCTTAAATATATTCCGCTTGCTATTATTGATTTTATGCAAAAAGATGATATTGATTAACAATAAGACCGGTTGTTATGCCGGTCTATGTCTATCTAATGTTTGCTGTTTATTAACTGTATTTAAAATTCTGAGCGTGGATTTGTTTTTCATCACAGTATTTTTCAATATTAGGTGTATCAATTTCAAATACATGCGCCCTTGACGGTCCGAGTTCCACTCTCAACTCGTTTGGCTTAACCTGAAATTTGCTCGGCTGTCCGTAATTGTCAACCAAATTATCAATCTTCTGATCGGCTTTTAAAGTAGGAACATTGATAACCGCCGATGATGGTCTGTTTTTGTTCATGTTAGCAACGACAAGCAATGTCTTACCGTTTAAATGTCTTGCATAAGCCCATACCTGATCGTTTTTATCCTTAGATTTTTTAAGTTCAATAAAATCACCTTTAGTTAAAACATCCTGATGAGCTTTTCTCATATTAAACGCAGATGTCATAACTTTGCCTATTTCAGGGTCATCACCACCCGGCTTTCTTGACAGGTTAAAGATATCCATTTTGTACGGATGAACTTCGTAGGTCTTGCTGCTGTCATCTTCAAAAGGCTTGTTTGCATATTTATAATTGTAATAATCACCTGATTGAAATCCGTCTAAAACATAAGGATTGCACATCGGAATTGTTGACTGAACAACCGATATAAGATTGCAGAAATCAGCACCTCCATGGTTCATAAGAGTTTCATCATCGTGGGTCATAAATGAACCGATTAAGGTCTTTCCTGCCGGTAACCTGTATGACATATCAAGCATTTCATTGATATAATTTGTTGCTTCTTTTGCATTTTTAAGTTCATGGAATATGTGATGCTGTCCGTATATCGCATCAAAACCTGCTCTTAGAGAGTCTTCCGGTCTGTCATACGGCATATTCTTCTGAGGAGATGCACATTCATAAGTGTAAGATTCGCCGAGCATTGCAAATTCAGGGTCACGCTCGCGTGCATGGCCTATCAATATATCCCAAAATTCGGTCGGTTTCGCTCTTGCTACGTCTGAACGTATGCCATCTATGCCTAAATCTATACAAGAATCAATGTACTTCATGTGCATATCTAATAATGCTTTATTTAATGTGCGTTTTGATTTGTCCTCCCACGGGTTAAACATTCTGATATCTAACCAACCCTCCGGAGTTTCGGCATTTCCGTTCTTATCAATAGCCATAAGCTCTGGGTGAGCATTAAACATGTCAACGGAAGCACAGCTCGGCAGGTCAAGCATAACCTTGATGTCACGTTTGTGACATTCATTAATAAACGCTTTCATCTGCTCTTGAGGAGTTCTTGGATCGTCTGGATCAACAAGAGTCGGGTCTATAGCTATCTGACCGTCGTCTTCAATATACTTTTCAGGAGCGTATAATGAACCTGCAGTTCCCATTGCATTCAGTTTTCCCGGCGGATGAATAGGTAGTATATGGAATGTGTTGAAACCCTGAGCCTTAACTTCATCTAAACGATTAATCGCACTCAAAAATGTACCCGGTTTCTCACCATCTTTTGCCTTGATTAATTCATCTCCTGTTCTATCTTCTGCCGTAAAAATTCTTGGAACAATCGCAAGCATTACTGATTCGTTGTTTCTGAACATTGTCCTTAAATTGTTCTTATAATTTATAGGTGCAGAACCCACATCAGAAACCTTACCTGTTTTTGATACGGACGGTCTGTTTATTTGAGCCTGATTTTCCAGATATCTGTTAATTAAATCAGATGAAGTTTTTTCCTGCCGAACACTTTCAGTCTGTTCTTGCATTTTTTGACCGTGTACAAAAGCTTCCAATTTTGATGCTATTAAATTTTTTGAATTTAAATTATTTATATCTGTCATTTTATTTCACCTGAGCCTTAAAATCTGATTTTTTACTTCCGAACAGGAACTGTGCTCCTACCGTAACTGCAAACGTTGCGGCAAGTAACGGTGCAAACATTTTAGTCCATTTTTTAGTATTGCTTTTTTGTTTTATTGCATCATGTAAAAGATCCGACGGTGCTTTACCGAGTAAGTCAAATCTCTTGCAGGCTCTTTGATCATTTGCCCCGACAAAACCATCTGCCTTGAGCGGATCGGAATATTCATTTTTCAATATTTCTCTGTCTATAGAACCCATACTGTTATACATCATAGACATGTGTTCTTTAAGTTTTTGACCTAACGATTTTCTTTCGACATCCTCGAAAACACGTCTTGGCACCTGTTTATTAACTTCTACTTTGTCTAAAGTATTCAGAGTATCATCAACTGTTGTTTTGTTCCAGACAATTTTATTTTCCACATCAGGTCTGAACACCGACCACATCAGGGTTTTGTAGAAAGCAGGATTGTTTAACGTTCCCATTTTATTATAGAACTTATCGGTGTGAGCTTCAAGTAAAAGTTTCTTACCTCTTTTAATGATTTCCTTATTCATTTCACCATTTTCGCTCAGTCCGTAGTCCCTTGCTATAGCAGCAGCGTGCCCGCCATTTTGAGCAAGTTCCCGCTCATATGCACCTGTCCTGTGGAAGAATTCACAGGTCTGAAGCAATCTCATATAAGTGCTGTGTACACCTTCAACTCTTGAGTGCAGACGCTCAACTTTTGAATTCATAATAGAGCCGACATTTATATCTACCTTGCTGCTCTTTGATGAAACCATTTTACGCTTCATTTCGGTCATGCCTGAATTGCCGAGAGCTTCACCTGCATCTGTACAATTCTTCTTGATTCCGGATTCAATCTTATTCATCATCTGACCGTTACTGTCTTCATTAGGGGCATCCAACTTTTCATCTAATTCAGCCATTGCACCGGCAAGTCTTGTTATTAGTCTTTCATAAGATGCCTTATCAGAGCATGTCTTTTCAAGCTTTTTAATAAATAATTCATTTGTTAAAGCTTTGCTATTGCTTGCGGTTTTCATTTCTTTATCAGTAATTTCAAGTTCTTTTATCAGAACATCACTTACTTTCTGCCAGTTGTTGGCAACAACGGTATCATTTGCTTTTTCAACTTTGAAATGAGCTCCGTTTGAAAGTATTCCATCAATTGCTCTGTATTTATTAAGTGCTTTGCCCGCAGAGGTTATTTTTTCTGCGGCGCTGTCATTTATCACAAATCCGCGATTGGATGTTGTTTCATTAGTAATAATGTCATTTATTGAGGCAAATATTTTATTGGTTTTCGGACCTCTTGGAGCTTCTGCCTTAAATACTTGAGAAATTGCTTTTCTTACATATTTTTCACGTCCGCCTCCGACAGCTAATTTTCCTTCATAGAAGTTTTTTGCAATGGCTTCTGATTCTTCCTGCAATTTTACATCTATTTTTGATTTTAGCCCGCTGTTCTTTTGTTCAAGTTCGGACATCCCCGGTATGAAATCTTCGGACGGATTTGAATTATTGACTTTCATAACAATTGATTTAATGTTATGAGCCAATCTCTCAACCGGTGACATATCTTTTGTCTCGGGAGTTTCATTTAAAAATTCAACTAAATCGACCTCTTTACATTTAAAGTTTGTGGAAACTCTGTTTTTAACTCCTAAAAGGCTTTCATCAGCCGCTTCATTGTCAAGTAAATCCATTCCGACGGATGTGAGCATATCTTTAACTGCACCTCTGATGATACCTTCAGAAGCTGCTTTTCGAATTTTCTCCGGTGATACTTTCTTTGCAAGCTCTGCATCTTTTGATGATATTGCAGAGTTAATAGAATTCGCTAATCTTTCTGCCGATGCTGAATTTGCAACATACCTATCGCCGCCGGCAAGATTTGTTATATCCTGCCTTGCAGCATCTTTCATCTCTGCATCAAAACCCGAAGCAAGTGTATCTGATAGAGAAACCATATCCTCCCTTGTTATAACCCTGCCTTTAAGATTATTAGTCAGAGTTTCAACGGCATCAGGCTTCACATTGCTGCTGTTAGCAGGTCTTATTTTGAGAACATTTGTTTCATAATTACCGGCATTTGCCTCATCTAATCTGCCGTTAAGATAATCGTCAACCTTGTCGATTGAGTTGTTAACCTTTTTATTGCTAATATTTTCAGCTAATGGCGTTATATATTTTTCAATTTGGCTGCAAGCAAGAGCAGTCGAAACAGGAGTAGCTATACCTGCTGTCATCATCCATAGTGTATTATTTTGAACGGAAATTTTTCTCATTTCTTCTTGAGTGACTTCGTTTCTGTTAGGTATATTTTTAGGAACGCCGAGTCTGTCACCTATAACACCTAAGTCCTCACTCTTTTTATCACCTTTGTATAAATCAAACGGGATATAGTTAGGATCCTGTGTGACAAATTTTTTCCTGCCCTGATCATCAATATATTCTTTTCTGAAATTAAATCCGTGAATAATTCGAGCAGGAATTTCCAGAGCAATTTTAGGCCACAGTGCCATTGATGCTAAAAAGGTTCCGAAACCGATAAATTCCATTGCTTTTGTTTTTGGAGTTGCTTTTTGAGTCATTAAATATGTTGCAATAGCTATACCGCTCATTTTAAGCCCTAAATCGTTCATCTTGCCGAGTTGGTGGTCATTTCCTTTTCCTCTGACACCATCTGCAAATGCTTTTGTTGTATATACTGTATCTCTGACAAATTCCTTAGGCATATGGATTAAATCGCCGTTAACAAGATGACCTTTTCCGTCTAAAGGTTTTATCAGTTTGTCGGTTTCTTTGTCAAATGAGTCGATTGTCGAACTCACTGTCGGCATCTGGAAATAATTCTTTCCGCTCCTTTGCTGCTTTTTAGCTTGAGCGGTATCGGAATTATTACTTAAGTAATTGTGAATTAAATTATTTCCCATATTTACTGAACCGTAACCTTTTCTTTCCTGTCAAAAACATTTTTATTTTGTCCGACAGCAGTTTTTGCACCATAAATAGTATTAGCTGCCCCAATTATAGATGAAAGTGCTGCAAGTGCAAGTAATCCTTTACCGGCATGTTTATTAAATCCCTTAGCACTATCAGGTCCTTTGTATAGTTCTTTTGAAGAATCAACCAGACTGCGGCCGAAACTTCCTGCTATTCTCCAAATATTTTTTGCTGTATTAACAGTTTTACCTGCAAGCTTTTCCGGCCATTTTAAATCCGGAGCTGACGGTTTATATTTATTCCAATTCTCTTTTGAAGCCGCTCTAAAGAAGTGATTCCAAGGAGTTTGAGCTGCCAGAGCTACACCGGCTGCTGCCCACAAATATGATGAAATACTTTTAGCCGTGCTTGAACGGGAAATAACATCTTTTATTAAAGGTTTAACTTCTGTATCGGATGATGGTAAATTTTCTCCTAATCCGTTTTTCTTTGCAATTTCATCAAACAAATAGTTATGCGGTTTACCGACTTTTTCGCCATACATCATATCATATCTCGGAAAATCGTGGCTTTCCATAACTTTATGCTGTTCATACTCATTGACAGGTTTTTTTACATTTGCCTTCGGGTCGGTATATACATGCCTTTCGTATGCCATTTCAGTATCAATACCGGTTGCCATTTTTACGGGAGTCGATATAAGCGATTTAGAAAGTGTTTTTGCTAAACCGTAGAAAACAACTCCCATTGCCAGTCTTTGCGTTTTGAAAGACTTAAATGCTCCCGCAAACACTGCCATAAATGCCGCACTGCCCACTAAATACGGAACAGTTCCCATTGACAAAAATTCATAAAAGTTAGATTTTTTACTTCCTTTAAAACCTTTTGCAGGATATTCCGTAAATGCACTCGTAGTTTTTTGATAGCTCGCTTTAACCTTATTTTTCAACGTATTCGGTACAAGTCTTGTTTCATCTTTTAGATCGGAATTTGCCATCTGATTTGTATTTACAGCTCCATTATTAGTTTGCGAAACACTAATTGTCATAATTACTTAACTCCGAATTGCAGATACGTCTTACTAACTTATATATATAAACATAACATCCGGTTCGTTTTTGCTATTATTAAATATAAAATTTTACATTTGTTAACACACTAAAAAGTACCATGAATGCTTCTATACAAGGATATACTATCATAAATAAACAAAAAAAATAGCATTGAGTTTACGGAAAAATTAAAATTTTTCCTGCAAACTCCGGGGTACGGTTTCATGCAAGGTTGTGTGCTATCCCGCACACGACCTTGCTTT
>JAJPXE010000137.1:0-5543 GCA_021205645.1 Candidatus Gastranaerophilales bacterium
TTCCTCGCCCGCGGCACATGTGTATAAGAGCCAGGTATGAATAGTTTATCAGGAAATTTATCTGTAGCGTTTTGCTGGCATATGCACCAGCCGGTATACGAGCTCGGCGGTGTCTTTTTGATGCCGTGGGTCAGGCTGCATGCTATCAAAGACTACATTGATATGGTAAATATTCTGGAAAAATTTCCCCGTATAAAACTTAACTTCAACATTGTTCCCGCGCTGTTAGACGAAATTATTCAATATTCCGAAGAAGGATACAATGATATACACTCAAGTCTTACAACTACACCCTTAGAAGAACTTTCCGAAAGCGAAAAAGAATATATTTTGAATAATTTTTTTAATGCAAAATATGAAACAATGATATACAAATATCCTGCTTATAGAAAACTGTTTAAAAAACGGTTTTCCGGTAATTCAATAACGACAGAGAACTTTACCGATCAGGAATTTTCCGACTTAATGGCATTGTTTAATCTGGCATGGATTGATCCGACACATTATTACAATTATCCCGAATTGAGTAGATTGGCTAAGAAAGGACGTAATTATACCCTTAAAGACAGAATACGAATTATTGAACTTCAAAAGAAAATTATTCAAGAAATGATACCGACATATAAAAAATACATTCAACAAGGTAGAATAGAGCTTACGACAAGTCCTTATTATCATCCGATTATGCCGGTATTATGTGATTATGAAACTTCGGCTAAAAATATATCGAACCGTGATAATCTCCCCGTGAATTTCAACCTGAAAGAAGATGCACATTATCAGGTTAAATCAGCACTTGACAGAATTGAAGAAGTTTTTGGAATAAGACCGGAGGGCATGTGGGCACCTGAATTTTGCCTCACCAACAAAGTTCTTGAACTGTTTAAAGAAGAAGGTATCAAATGGACAATTTCTGATGAAACTATTCTTGCAAAAAGTATAAACTTTGAATTTGTCAGGGATTTTAAAGGTAATATGGAGGATCCTTATTATCTTCTTAAAACATATACATATAACCCATCAAAAACAAATATTGATGTTATATTCAGAGATGCACATATTCCTAATTTGATAAATTTTGAATACTGCAATATTGATGCTGCAGCCTCATCAAACGATTTGTATAATAAAATTAAATCTATTCAGAATAAATTGTTAGTCTCACCAGATGACAAACATCTGTTGACAATAGCAACAGACGGTGAAAACTGCTGGGAAAATTACCCTAATGACGGCAATGACTTTTTAGAGGCACTATATTCAAAACTTGAAGCAGACGAAACAATAGAAACGGTCTTGATAAGTGATTATATTGCAGCTGACCGGAATAAAAAAACACTGAATAAAATTTACCCCGGCTCGTGGATAAATAAGGATTTTAACTACTGGATAGGAGATCCCGTAAAAAATCTTGCATGGGAATACCTGAATAACGTTCGCAGTGATATTAAAAAATTGCTGAAAGAAACCCCGGAGCATATCAATAAACAAAAAGTTTTGAGAGAATTGTATATTACCGAAGGCAGTGACTGGTTCTGGTGGTACGGTGAACCGAATAATTCCGGTCAGGATAATGTATTTGATTTTCTGTTCAGAGAACACTTGAAAAATACTTATAAAATGCTTGATAAAGATTATCCGGAATATCTGGACAATTCGATTATTATATCGGCATATAACTACTCTGAAGCGAAAGGAGTTGAACCACTGAATTTCAATCCCGGATGGCTGTTTTCTGACAGTATTGACTTGATTGACGGCCCTGTTTTTCAGGAAAGCAAAATATTTGATAATATAAATTATGGTTTTGATAATGAAAACTTGTATTTTAAACTGGAATTGAACCCTAATTTTAGAGAAAAAGATGATAAAAGACCCAAAATACATCAGTTTTATATCTATATGAGAAATGCTAAAAAGAAACAATCCCTATCAAGCATAAGAGTTTCAAATAAAACAGAGGTGGTTTTCCCGATATTAAAAACTAAGTATCACAATGAACTACTAATAACTTTACATAACAATACAATATATCCGTCGTTTTTATCCCGTTCAATATCAGACAATTTATGGACGCTTGTTGACAGCCCGGGATTAAACGTACTGTATAATGAAAAAATAGATATATGTATTCCTTTTAAAGATATTGATGTAGAGCAGGGAGAAGAATTAGAATTTTTCTTCCTGATAGCAAACATGGGCTTAAGATACACATTTATGCCAAAGGATACACCATTAGTAATACAGCGTCCGAAGAACTGTTCGATTTGAAAATATTTTGCCGGCAAACCCCGAAGATGCCGGCAATTGTATGTTTTTTACAAATTTTTATAAAAAATATACAAATTTTTGATTTTTATATTAAGATTAGTATAGAGCATGTAGAATATGGAGCAAGATTTTGGAAAGAAAAAAACATAATAACAGTGATACATATTTGGGAAGACACGTTCTTGCGGAGTTTTTCGAGTGTAATCCCAATGTATTGAATAATAAAGACCGCATAGAGAATTATATGGTAGATGCAGCGATTGAATGCGGTGCGACTGTTGTTCAGAAATGTTTTCACATGTTCTCTCCATACGGAGTAAGCGGTGTTGTTATAATAGCGGAGAGCCATCTAGCTGTTCATACGTGGCCGGAATTAGGTTATGCGGCAGTAGATTTATTTACCTGCGGAACAAAATGTGACCCTAAAGTTGCTTATGAGTTTTTAAAGAAAAAGTTCAACTCTAAAAAAGCATTTTTTACACAGTTAAAACGCGGTATTCTGGATGAAAGAACAAAAGAATTATCAGAAAAGGCGTTTGAACTGTCAGAACAATATGAAAGTTAAGCTATTCAGTGTTTTGAATATTTTCTCCGTGTAAAGGTATGATACAAAAAATTGATATTTTGTATGAATTGTGCTAGATTGTTAGTGTGGTAAAGGAGTGTTTATGGCAAGAGTATTAATTTCAATGTCACCGGAGTTTTTGAATAAGGTAGATAGTATCGCTAATTCTGAACAACGCACAAGAAGCGAATACATTCGAGAAGCTTTGAGAAACTACATGAGAAGAAACAGAGGTATCAATCTGCATAAAGCCCAAGCAATTGCAAACGAACTGGAAGAGTTAATCGGCTAGAAATAGGGATAAATATCAAACTGTGTGCCGGTAACAGCAGTCATCTGGTAAGTCTGTTTCAATATTATAGAGTAATATTGAGTTTGCGGCAAAATCCAAAAGTTAATAAAATTATAGGTTTTTTCAGAATTCTCTGTTAGTAATTTATCTCATTCATAAAGTATTCAACCCATTTTATCAGTGTCGATAGTTCATAAGGTTTCGGAAGATACAGGTCTGCACCCGTATTGAGGATTGCCGATTTGTCGTGGTGATTTGATGTCATAATAATCTTAGAATTGACAAAAATTGAGTTATTTTTTATTTTTGAGCAAAGTTCACGTTTATTTTCATTATCTCCTGCGTCAATTATAAATATGGCCGGGATTTCATTTTCTTCTACAGTTGTTAAAACGTCATAGCCCTGAAGTTCCAGAGTCGTTCTCAAAAGCAGCTCTAATGCTAAATCAGGTTCAAGCACAACTATTTTTTTATTGTTTTTAGTCTGATTATCAATTTCTCCTGAAATTTTTGGTCTGTCAACGATATAATTAGACTTAGATGGGAGTTTAGCAAGGTTTTTAATCCTCTGCATTTTGTTTATTAAATGTTCAGGATTTATATAAGTATCAAATTCGCTTGAGATAACACTTATAAGCAATGAAACGAATTCTATTCTAATCCCTGCCTCATCATCGCCCTGTAAAAGCATATATCCCCGTTTTGTATCTTCGTGTGAATAAAACCTCGGGGCAACGGCATCAAAAGCGTATGTAAGATATGAGGCTAACTTTTCCGCCGCTGCTGATTTTGTTATAATTAAAAATTCCATCTCCGATAATCTGCTCAAAAAATCCGTTTCTGTTAATGTCGATTTGATAATTGCCAGAAGCGTTTGTATTACTTTATCTCCTGCAAATTCTGTGTAAACCTCAATATAATGTTTAAAGTTCTCAATGCTAATCAGAAGTGTTGCCCAGTCGGAATTGTCTGCCAGTGTACGTTTAAGTGTTCTTATTGAATATTTCTTGTTCGGAAGCAGTGTTTTATTATCAAGATTTGTTTCCAGTTCTCTCCTTAAATGAGCTTTTATTCTCATTTGAAATTCTTTTATATTAACGGGTTCGCTGATATAATCATCTGCACCGGCTTCAAGCACTTTAATTTTATCTTTTAATTCGTCTGATTTTGAAAGTGCAACAATAATCGGTCTTAAATTGTAGGTCAGCACTCTGATTTTTTCGCAAAAATCGCCGAGCGGCTCAGAAATGCTGTCCGAAACAATGATTAAATCCGGCTCCCGTGATTGTATGTAATCCAGAGCATCCTTAATTTTCCCCGTAATATAAACGGTTGTATCATTATCCGAAATACTTTTTTTATATTTGGCGGGAAGTTCTTTTCTTGTATCAATAATCAGTGTGTTACAGAGCATTTCAGGTGTTCCTCTATATTATAATGCGGAAATTTTATGGTAAATTCCGTACCTTTATCAAGATTTTTGAAAGAGATTGCACCGTTCATTTTTTCGGTGAGTGATTTAGTGATATATAACCCGAGTCCGCTGCCTTGAGTTTTTCTTGTGAGCGGGTTATCAATACGTGAGAATTTTTCAAAAACAGTTTCTGCATATTTTTCATCAATTCCGATACCGGTATCTCTTATTTTAATTAGTACATGTTTATCGTTCTCATCAGTTGATACAAAGACATTAGAACCGGTTTCCGAGTATTTGCAGGCGTTTTCAACGATATTGATGAGTATTTGCTGCAATTTTTCCGAATCAGCAGATATTGCCGGGTTTTTTATATTAAGGTCAAGTTTAAATTCGTAATCGGGATATTTTTGTTTCATAATTTGTATGACTGTATTTACTGATTGGTTAACAAAAGTTTTTTTCAGGATTATAATTTCGTCCGGAATTTTTGTAACGGAGAGGATATTTTCTACGAGATGAATAAGTCTGTTGGATTGTTGTTCAATGATTTTGAGGAATTTTTTTTTGGAGTTATCGTCAAGTTTATCCCATGATACAAGCATAGTTTGAGCGAACCCCCGGATACTTGTGAGTGGTGTTCTGAGTTCGTGTGAAACGGTTGATATAAAATCATCTTGTTTAGTCATAGAATGATTATATCACGAGTTTGCGGAAAAATTGAAGTTTTTAGAGAATTTAGTCAGAAAAAGTTACTGGACATTTATGTATGTCTGTAATAATATAATCGTGGTGATGGATGCTTTCTCAAGATTGAGAAAATGACAATTTAGTTTGCTCTTGTGGCACTCTGCCGAACAAAACGATTAAGTATCGTTTTGGGAGAGGGGAGGTAGACGCCTCTTCAAAATCGGGAAATGACAATTAAATAACAATTTTGCTAGCCCTTGTGGCACTCTGCCGAACAAAACGATTAAGTATCGTTTTGGGAGAGGGGAGGT
>JAJPXE010000137.1:5643-6946 GCA_021205645.1 Candidatus Gastranaerophilales bacterium
AGACGCCTCCTTAAAATCGGGAAATGACAATTAAATAACAATTTTACTAGCCCTTGTGGCGGAATCGGTAGACGCGTTGGACTTAAAATCCAATCGGGGTTCACCCTCGGTGCCAGTTCAAGTCTGGCCAAGGGCATTTATTTAAAAAAGGCTTTTTCATTTTGAAAAGGTCTTTTTTATTTCAACAGCTGCAAATAATATGAGAAAATTTGATTTGATATAAGAAATAGGTAAAATGGCTAATACCCGATAGGTCAAATTTTGTGTTTAATAAAAAAAGATTAGTGAGAAAAAACAAATGCTTACGGAAAGACAACGAGAAGTTTTAGTACTAATTGCCAGAGGTTTGAGCAATTTTGAGATTGCAGAAAAATTAATAATAACAAAACACACTGTCAAGGCACATATTTGTGCAATCTACGAAATATTAAAGGTTAATTGCAGAGTTCAAGCAGTTATTGTGGCAATTAAATCAAATATAATATCTCTGGAAGAAATATAGTTATTTTAATACCGGTAATGTGCAGGTGAATTTTTGTGTCAGACTAATACATAATTCTGAACAGGTTTCATTCTGAATTTGCGGAAAAAAGTTCTGCCCTCTTTCGCAAAGGTGAGAAGAAATGTTGTTTTCAACGCATTTATCCCTACTTCATATCAATCTTTTTGAATTTTCCGCAGATTTATATTGAGAAAAATTAAATATCAACAAAAAGGTAGTTGCAAAAAATAAAATTATATGATAGAATAACTTTGCGTAGAATTATTATTTAGTGAAGGACATTTGATGTTAGTTTCGACAATTGCAAGGTTTCAAGCTATAAATGCACAGCACAGAGCAGGCATGGCAATGATGCAGTCACATGAAGCGATGCTTGGCGGTCTAAGAAGTGCGGGTGCCGGCGAAACAAATTTTTATGCGCTGCACCAACAAGATATGAAAAATGATACAATGAATGCTAAAGCTCAATTTATGTATCAAGCAGCTTCAGCATGGAAAAAACATACTGAAGCAAAGATGAAAAATGAGGCTAAAAGCCTTAATTATATGGCATAATTGAGTAGTTCTTTTTGTGTTTGGATTTTTTGTGTATCTGTTGTAGAAAATTAGTGTTTATATAGATTAGAGAGCTTTTTGTTGTGCAAACTTTACGAAAAACTGTTATTTCGTAAAGTTTGTCTGTTTCCGTACTTGTTTTTTGTTAACTTTGTTAACTTTTTTTACGTTTACAAAAATATTTAGGAATTTTTTTTTTTACCTGATTTCATTTACATGTAACAATAAAAATGAAAGATTGTGCAT
>JAJPXE010000027.1 GCA_021205645.1 Candidatus Gastranaerophilales bacterium
AAGCGAACAGATGAAGCCGGCTAAGCCGTAAGGCTTATAGGCTGAACTCTGTGAGCGCAAAGGAATTTCAAGACGAAAAATTTTAATTTTTCCGCAAACTCAACACACACCAATATTCATATTTTTGTTTATATTTAATACATTTCTTGAAAAATCGACCATTTAAATGATGTAAAATTAACACTATCTGATGTACATTAACAACGAGAGGGGTAAATGTAATGTAATACCCAATCCGGAACAGCGACATAAAACAATGGACAACCGGGGAGGATAAATGTAATATGCCGCTCGCAGTAAACCACAGAGTAAAAGGCATGCCTTTTGAAAAAAATTTTCAAAATTTATGTTCCAAAAACTCAAAAAAAATGCTTGAACTTCATAAAACTTAACATAAGTGTACCATGCTCAATGGCATGCCACACATGGGTTTCAGATAAAACAGTAATTTAAAGAAGCTCATAAAAACAAAGATTTTGTCTTATTCATGACGATAAGATATAATTAAACAAGTGTAGGGGAGTTGATTATGACAAAAGGTATTGTTGAAACTAATCTTCTACGTTTAAAACAAGAAATCGCACCTTATAAACCACGAATAATTGCAGTAACAAAATACTACGACATCAACGCAATACTTGATGCGTATAATGCAGGACTGAGGGATTTTGGAGAGTCCAGAGCTAATGATGCGATTGGCAAAATCACATCATTGCCGGAAGAAATAAGGCGAAACAGCCGGTTCCATTTTATAGGTCATTTGCAGACGAACAAGGTTGATAAAGTTGTCAGGTATTTTGATTACATACAGTCGGCAGATTCATCGCATCTGTTACGGGCTATATCTGAAAGCGCAATCAAGTATAGGAAAGAGCAAAAAATCCTGTTGCAGGTTAATATATCAGGAGAAGTCCAAAAGTTTGGATTTGAGGAGAGAGAACTTTTTAACTTGATACCCGATATAAAAAGTCTTAACGGGATAAGTATAGAAGGCTTGATGTGTATGGCACCTCTCGGAGCTGATGAGTCAACACTTATTAAAATATTTTCTAAAGCAGAAATGCTGCTTAAAAATATTAATAATGAGTACGGATTGAATTTAAACGAATTATCAATGGGTATGAGCGACGATTACAAATGTGCCGTAAAGTGCGGTGCAACAATGATACGTATAGGAAGACTATTATTTAGCCAGTAAATAATCAGGGAGGAAATATGACAATAGGAGAAAAAGTAAGCGGACTGGTAGGTTGGATTACAGACAGCTTGACCGGCGGCGGTGACTATGATGATGGCGCTTTAAGCGATTTTGATGACGGCTACAGTTATGATGGCAGTGCCGTTCGAAAACCAAAGTATTCTACAAGAATTAGTGATGATGAAACAGCTAATGTTGTCAGACATCCGAATTACAAAGGACACGAAGTCAGAATTATTGAGCCCCGCTCGTTCGGCGACACAGCTCAAATCGTTAAACAGCTGTTAGATCAGAAAACAGTCGTTTTAAACCTGCATTTATTGGATAAAGAACAATCGCAAAGAACAATTGATTTTGTCTGCGGTGCAGCATTTGCTTTAGGCGGTGCTCCTCAAAAAGTCGGCGACACTGTTTTTGTATTTACTCCAAACAGTGTTCAGTTATCTGTTGAATCAAAAGAACAAAACGCTTTTGGAACAGAATCACTCTGGGGTGCTAACCTCTGTTAAAAAATTTATATTTATTAATTGATTTGTGATAGTTGGATATTTAGGGTGCATACGCATCCTTTTTTTTGGTATAATATCATACATGAAATATTGTATTATACCTATAGATAACCGTCCGGTTTGTTACGGTCTGGCAAGAGATATAGCTAAAATAGATGAGAATATTGAGCTGTTTATTCCTCCCCGCGGTATGCTCGGAGATTTGAAAAAATCTGCCGATATCATAGGACTTCATAACTGGCTCTGTCAGCTGCCCGAAGTCGATGTTATTATACTCTCGCTCGATACACTTGCCTACGGCGGACTTATTCCGTCAAGAAGATGCCCTGAAACCTTTGAAGAGATTAAATCAAGAATGATTGATTTCAAAAATGTGCTTAAAGCCAAAAATGCTAAAATATACGCTGTTTCAAGTATTATGAGGATTTCTGATAATAACTGCAACGAAGAAGAAAAAGAGTACTGGGATAAATACGGCAAAAAAATATTTGAATATTCATATTCAAAACACAAATACGCAAGCAATCTCGGACTGGAAAGTCCTCTAAGAAGAATTATTCCGGAGAATATTCTGGCTGATTATAAAAGAACAAGACACAGAAATTTTAAAATCAATAAAATGTATTTAGACTGGAAAAAAGAAGGATTTTTTGAAACACTTATTTTTTCAAAAGATGATTGTGCCGAATACGGTTATAACGTAATGGAAGCACAGCAGCTTGTCAAAATGGGCGGAGATGTCATAACAGGTGCCGATGAAATACCGCTGAGCCTGTTTTCTAAATCACTGGACACTCAATTATACGTTGCACCTGTCTTTCTTGAGCCTGAATCTAAAAATCTTATCTCGAATTATGAAGATGTTTCCATCGAAAAATCCGTTAGAAACCAGCTGGAATTTGCAGGGGTTAAGATAGTTGAGCCTGAAAATGCGGATATTATACTATTAGTAAACAATTTTAAAAGCCGCCAGGGTGAGATTGTAATGAAAATTGAAACGGAACAGTTCAGCGGTGAATTAACTCTCCCTGAAAAACCTTATATGATAGCTGACGTCAGAAATGCAAACGGGGCTGATAATAATTTTGCCGCAGAATTTTTTAAAAAGTTTCGTTATGACGGGTTCTACGGCTACAGTGCGTGGAACACGAGTGCAAATACTCTCGGAAGCCTTATCTGCTGTGCTAAAGTCAAATTCGGAGCGAAAAAATATAATGATACGGCGTTTAAAAAAATCCAGATGATAAGATTACTTGATGATTGGGCATATCAGGCTAATATAAGACAACAAATCACAGAACCGTGCAATATTCATGATTTGATAAAACCTTATGAAGGAAAAGTATCTCAGCTGCTTGATTTAAAAATTAAGAATGAGTATTATTTCCCGTGGAACAGGCTGTTTGAAGTAGAGGTATCCGATGAGCTATTCTGAAATAATACTGCTTGCATTCGCTCTGTCGATTGATGCGTGTGTTGTGTCGTTTTCTTACGGAATGTGTATTGAAAAAAAACATAGACACAGCTCGCTTACACTGGGGTTTACTACGGGGCTGTTTCAGGCATTAATGCCGCTCGGCGGTGTATGTCTGACTGATTTAGTCAAAAATGTTATTCAGCCGTATTCTAAATTTATTGTATTTCTCATATTTATGTATCTCGGTATAACGTTTATAAGAGAGGCAATTAAAAACGAACCTTTAAAAAAATTGTGTGTAACTTTTAAAGCTTTAATTTTAATAGGTATTGCAACAAGTATAGATGCGTTTTCGGCGGGAATATCGCTGTCGCTCACCGAAAGTCCGCTCAAATTCTCCATTATATCAATCGGACTGATAACGTTCATTAGCTCATTAATCGGTTATTGGTGCGGGCATTATCTGAAAATATTTAGCGCAAAGTATCTTCAAATTGTAGGAGGACTTACTCTTATCGGGCTTGCCGTGAGTAATTGTTTTTAACTACTGCACCTGTATATCAAGTAATACCGCTTTGCGATATCTGAACATCTCTTTCAGTGCTCTGTGCAATTCCTGCTCATTTCTCACTCTAATACCTAATATGCCGTATGATTGTGCAAGTTTTACAAAATCAGGATTAATCATATTAGAGCAAAATGTGTTATTATAATTCTTTTGCTGTAATGTTTTAACCATTCCGAGCGATGAATTATTCATTATAATAATCTTCAACCCGATATTATATTCAGCGCATGTCCCGAGTTCCTGCAAATTCATCTGGAATGAACCATCCCCTGTTATATTCATCACCAATGAATTTGGTTTTGCAATACAGGCTCCGATAGCGGCGGGCAAACCGTAACCCATTGTACCGAAACCGCCTGAAGTCAGGAAATTCTTTGAGCTGTCCGGCTTAAAGGTTTTAGCAGCACATATCTGATGTTCGCCCACATCTGTTGTTATTATAGGGTGATATTTCTTTGTATAATTATATATTTCATTCAGCACATATTCAGGGGTCATAATTCCGGACAGGCATGCCTGAGCTGATGCAGTATCATTGCTGCCGGTGTAGAAACCCGTTCCTGCTGCGGTACATTCCGGCTTCATTTGTCCGTTTTCGATTACCCTTTTATTTGCCCCCTCTACCCTTTCGAGCCAGTCATAGTGTATGTCAAATAAAATATTTTTAGATTTTATGACACCTATCATCTGCTGCAATACAATATTTATCTCTCCTATTATTTCCTCTTCGATAGAAACATTTTTAGAAGTATTGTGCTCAATATTAATGCTGATTATTTTAGTATCGGGCAGGAATTTATCGCAATGGCAGGTTGTTCTGTCTGAAAATCTTGTTCCCGGAGCGAGTACTACATCAGATTTTTTAATAATTTGGTTCAGGTAATCATCACCGCTGTCACCAATCATACCATATGATAAGCCACCGGCACAGCCTGTTGCCATTAAAGTATTTACAACCGGTATATTTGTGAGGAGGGCAAATTCCCGGAGTTCTTTTTCAAAGCCGGCACATCCTCCGCCCGCTATTATAACCGGGCGTTCGGCGGTTTTCAATGTGTCAATTGCTTTCAATACACTCGAATGGGGGGCTTCAACCTTTATCTCGCATTTGTTACGGAAACTTGTTTTGTATTCCGTAAATGTTTCAAGTACGGATTTTGTAACCCCTATCACACACGGTCCCTGCGGGCAGGTTATTGCTTTTGCAAAAGCCGTTTTTACGGTTTTTTCTATATCATTGACATCTTTTATGCTGAAGCACTTTTTGCAGCAATTTCTGGTCAAGTTGGTTATGTCGACATCCTGAAATTCATTTTCGCCGCAAGTTTGCGATTGAGCGGCAATAACAACAATCGGGGTCTTATCGGTATAAGCGTTCAGAAGACCGGTAACCGTGTTAGTAAATCCGGGGCCGGATGTGACGAGTACGACCCCGCATTTATTTTTAACTTTTGCATACCCCTCAGCTGCGTGGATTGCGCCCTGTTCGTGTCTTGTGAGATAATGTTTAATCTTACCGGTTTTTGAAAGAGCCTCATATACAGATAAAATCGGTGCTCCGGGGTAACCGAATATTGTGTCGGTACCTTGTTGTTCTAAAATCCGGACAATATATTCCCCGCCCGTTATCATTTCTTGTTTGAGGTTAGTATTTATTTTATCCGTATAATTTATCATTCAGTAATTATATAATAAACTCAAATAAAATGTTAGAGTCTACGAGTTAGATTTTCGACAGTGTGAGGGTGGGCGAAAATAATTTTCCCCTCCCCGTCCGGAGAGAGAGAAAACCAAATTTCTCCTCGCTCCAAAGGAGAGGGGAAAAAGTCCTTACCCCTTTACCACTTTATGCGATTTTTGGTTGAGATTTCTCTTTCCGGATTTGCTCTTTTAACTCTTTTTCAACGGCAAATTCTTTGTTCTCAGGCTTTAAAAACCTGTCTGCAAGCATTATTGAAGGTAAAACAACACCTAATGCAAATATGGTTGAACCTATATTCTTTACAATTGAACCTCTTTTAAGTTTCCTTACACTCTTGAAAAATTCTTCAATTGTTTCACCGGATTGATTATATTGCTCATAAAGTTTTGAAATATTTGAATGAGTATTTCTGATATCATCAAGGTTTATATATTTTCTTGTATCAATTTTACCCGTATCTACAGATTTTTTGAATATCTGATACCATTTACCCGATTTTTTGTAGGTTTGGATAATATCCGACTGTTTGGCAGCATCAACAACCATATTTTCCGGTGTTTTATTCACAAAGTCATACAATTCAACATCAGAAGCGTTTTTCGGGAATAAATTAAGGCTTTTTTCAATGCTTCTGTCTGCAAATGCCTGTTCAAATGTTTCATTTTCCAGAACTCTTGCGTCAAGCGCGATTGATTTGTTATGTTTTTTATCGGCAACATTCTCAAAATGGCTCTGAACCTTTTGTCCTAAATAGTACATAAATGCCAAAAATCCGGCTTCTTTTATTGCATAGCCGGCAAATTCCTGCGGCGACCTGGATTTAGCAAGTCTTTCGGATGTTATTCCGACATCAAGAACGCACATATTCTTAACAGGGTCAAGCATAACACTATACAAACCGGTAAAGTTTGGATTTGTTGAATTATTGGTATTTTTATCTTTTTTACTTCTTATTTTAGAAAGGTTTTGAAAGTTTAAATCCGTTGTTTTATGATAACTGTCACCTTGAGTGTTCATCAAAATAATACTTTTTTCTTCCTCTTGTTTTAGGAGTTTTTTCTTAATTTTTTTTCTTGTATATTGTTGTTTGAGGTCAGTCATAACATTATATGTTCCGAGTGCAAGAAGTGTTGAGGCAACGAACTTGACTACATTAAGATTTTTGAATAATTTTTTATTCGCTCCGATTTCTTCAATCCCTTCTTTGACTTTTTTATCAGGCGCCCATTCTTTAGTTTTTTCGTAAATGTCATTATTTTTTAGATTTCTTACATCATAATCTGCATCTAATTTTGCTATTTTGAATAAAGTTTTGTCGGTAATCTTCTTATAGAGCGGAATACCTCCGAGCCAGATGACTTCAGAACCAAATTCATCTATAAACCTGTCTACACCCTCATCTTTACTTGTTACGGATGACGCTGCCGTCATGCCTGCACCGTTTGCACAATCTTTTACCGCCAGAGGCACCAACGATTGGGAATTACCCAGTGTTGAAAATATTTTAGCTGCTGTTATCATTCCTTTTCCCTTATAC
>JAJPXE010000110.1 GCA_021205645.1 Candidatus Gastranaerophilales bacterium
AAATACAACTTATATTCAAGTTCACTCAAATCACATTCCATATAATGCCGGCGCAGATTAATAGTTTCAGATAAAAGGTTATTAAACACATTATAATTCTCTAAACCCTTTAATGTTTCAGGGTTGCACGGCCTCAAATAAGAGATTAAAAAATAATCTTCCGCACGTTCATCAATATGTATGCAGCCTCCATCTTCAAAAAGTTCAAGCAAAACCTCCGCCATATTATTCGTTATCCCCAGGAAACAGGCACTGCTGTTCAGGTCAAATTTACCCTCTTTTGAATTGCACACGTACTTAATCATGCCGGAAAAAGTCTTAAGATAATCAAAATCTTTCACTTTGTTCAGGTTATAGTTCATATAATGAATTCTTACGGGAGAAACTTTTTGAATAACACTCTGCATAATTTCTTCCGCCGGCGGATAATCAAAGAACATTATTCCGTCCGCAGGATTTAAACTCTGCCGGTTTACTATTCTTTTAAATATTTCAGGATACTGTTTTAGCTCATCCACTATCGAATGTATCTCCGCAAATACGCAAAACTCATATTTAGTTCCGGCAAGATAATCACTAACTTTTTTAATTATATCCGTTTTTTTGCGGTTATCATAAGTAATAACTTTAGCCTCGTTAATTTCCGCAAAACAATCGGAATGTACATCTTTGATTATAAGCTGAATACCGGTATTACCGTTAAACGAGTTAAGCTGCGGCGTAAAAGCAATATCAAGAGTATCGTCCGGTTTGAGTGCGATATCTCCGTAAGACCACCATATAGCATTGAACTTTATACCGTCCTTTTCAACAGTAAGTCTTAAATGTTCTTTGTTTGAGCCCATCAGCTTTTTCTGAACAAGTTTAAAACCGTTTATAACAAAGGCGGGAGAAGGATTAGATGCTCCGAACGGTTCTAATCTTGCTACATCTTTTATCAAATCTTCCGTAACATCTTCCGCACTTAATTCTAAATCAATATTTAAAATCGGAACGGGTATTTGTGAGTTCATTAGATTATTATAAGATTTTAACAAAGATGATTTAACATCCTCAAACGAGGTTTTGTCGGGAGAAAAATACAATCCTGCGGCAAGAGCATGTCCGCCGTATCCGTCAAGTTTTTCGGAGATATCAGAGATTATATCATACAGGCTCAATTCTTCGCAGCCCTCGACCCCTCTTGCAGAACAGCGAACCTGTCCGGTTTCTTCTGAATATGTCATTAGAAAGGTCGGTTTTCCGTATTTTTCAACAAGTTTAGAAGCTACAATGCCTATAATTCCTATATGCCAGTCCTTTTTATAAAGTACAAGCATATTATCTCTTGATTTAGATGCCATAGCATCTGCCTCTTCAAATATTTTATTGGATAATTCCTGTCTTATTTTGTTATAGTTATCAAGGGCTATGACAGCAAGTTCAATTTCCTGTTTATTTGTGCTTATAAGCACTTTTAGTGCATCTTGAACCTTTCCGAGCCTGCCGCAGGCATTAATACGTGGTGCCGCTCCGAATGCAATTTGCTCCGATGTAATACCCGATTCCACATCATTATACCCTGCCGTTTCAAGCAGTCGTTTTAATCCGTAATGCTTGCCTTTTGAAATCAAATCCAGACCCTTGATAACATAATATCTATTCTCACCGATTAACGGCACTATATCAGCTATTGTTCCGACAGCAACATAAGGAAGCAATGAAGTTGAAAAATCAAGCTTATCAAACCGCTCAAGAACTCCCTGCGCGAGCTTAAAAGCGACCCCAACACCGGCTAAGGCACTTAAATACTTTATTTCTTTTGCACTCAAACTATCATCAAGTGAGTTTTGAGCTTTGGGGTTTATTACCGCATACGCATCGGGGAGTGTTTCGCCCGCCTCGTGGTGGTCTGTTATTATCACATCTTTTTTAAAACTATTGATAAAAGCAACTTCTTCAATATTGCTGATTCCACAGTCAACCGTAATTATTAATTTCGGTTTTACGCTGACCATTAATTTAATAATTGCGTTTGTATTTAATCCGTGTCCGTCAAGTTCTCTTTCTGGGATATAATAATCGACATCAGCATCCAGATACTCTAAAGTTTTTAAAAGAAGTGAAGTTGAGGTAATACCGTCAGCATCAAAATCGCCATAAATAAGAATTTTTTCTTTTTGTTTAACAGCTTTTTCTATTCTGTCAACGGCTTTTTGCATATCACAAAAAGCGTTAGGGTGAGTGAGAGTAAACTCAAGCGGGTTAAGAAATTCTTTTATTTCAGCTTTTGTTTTTATTCCTCTCACGGACAAAAGCCGCTCGATAAGCGGCTTTGTACTTTTTGTATCACTTATTTCCCATTCTTTTTTTACCATAATTATTTTTTATCCGGTACACATTCTTTCTGCCTGACTTCCGGAATAGTTATACCCTCTGTATTTGACTGTTCCGGTACCGGTTTTGCATTTTCAGTACATTCTTTTTTTTCATTTACATCAGCCGGTTTGGAATTGTCTGCATCAGCTTTTTTACTGCAATCTTTTGCTGTATTTGCAACAGGAACATTCAAGTAATCAGGAACAGGTTCTCCGAGTTCTTTGAGCAGGATTTTCAAACCCTCCTTAAGCTGGACATCATTTTTGTTCTTAACATCATCAGCGGTCAGTTTAATGATATAATCAGGAGTTATTCCTTTTTTGTGGATATCTGTGCCGTTCGGTGTGAGATATCTCTGGATAGTCACGTTCAGCCCCGCATCATCGGATAGTTTGTTAATCTCCTGAACAAGTCCTTTACCGAAAGTCTGTTCGCCAACGAGAATTGCTCTGCCGTTATCTTTCATGGCACCGCTGAATATCTCACTTGCGGACGCGGAACCTTTATTAACCAGTACGACAAGCGGTTTGTTTGTAATTCTTATTTTTGCGGCTTTGGTTGTGTCTTTATAACCGTATCTATCGACAGTGCTGACAATGCCGCCACCCTGGAGGAACATATCGGACATTAACACCGCATTGCTGAGCAGACCTCCGGGGTTTGAACGCAAATCAAGGATATAGCCTTTCTTTGTTGATGACGTTGTTTTTAAAATATTCAACACTTCCGCCGCAGCATTTTTGCTTATAAAAGAGCTAAGCCTGATATATTGAACACTATCAGGAATTTTAGTTTCGATAGGTGTTTTAACCGACACTGACTTAATCTCTATTTCAGCACGTGTAATGGTATATTTTTTTGGTTCTACATCTTTTCTTTTAATAAGGAGTGTAACCTGAGTTCCTGAGTTGCCTCTTATTCTGTCTGCAGCTTTGTCGATAGTAATACCTTTTGTGCTGACTCCGTCAATTTCAAGTATGAGGTCATCTGTCAAGATACCGGCTTTATCGGCAGGTGAGTCTTCAATCGGTGCAATAACGACCAGATTTCCGTCTTTCATGCCTATTTGGATACCGATGCCCTGTAGTGAACCTTTTATGGAAGAGGTTTCTTCCGCAAACTCTTTCGGGTCTAAAAATCTTGTGTACGGGTCATTAAGACTCGCAAGCATGGTATCTATTGCGGCATAGGCGTCCTCTTTGGTTTTCATCTTCCCGTCGTAACGATGACGCCATATATCCCAATCCTGTGAATTATCAGTTTGATCAACATATTTAAGATTTATCAATCTCCACACTTCATCATATAACTGGTCTGGTGACACCGCAAAACCCGACTGCATACCAGATATGAACAACATAAAAATCATATTCAAAATGATAAATGTTTTTTTGCTAACTATTTTCAAAACAATCCTCCTAAAACGACACGGAAATTTCTTAAATTTCCTGTTATCGACATTATACAATAACATATTTTTTATTTCCAATATTTTTTACCAATAGCACACCAATAACACCTATAATCAAAACTATAAAATCATCACCAACTGAATGTAACACAATTGCAATTGTGTTACATTCAGGTAAAGGGGTAAAAGTGGTAAAGCCTTTTTCCCCTCTCCATATGGGGAGGCGGAGCGGGTGCTGCTGTGCAGCACAGTCTCCGCAGGAGATATTTCTGTCGATTGTAAAGAAATTGTAACAAACCGTCCTGCAGCACAAGGGAAATATTTAGGGTTTCCCTTGTGCTGCGGCTTTTGTTAATACTCTAAAAACAACATTAGAAAGCTGTCTGGCTAAGCATTTTCTGGCGTGACGCTGTGATTTGCCTTCTTTTAATTTCTTTTCGTAGTACTTTTTACCTCTTTCATCATACATACTCTGACAAATGGATAACCTGAAAAATATACTGTTTAACGTTCTGTTGCCTCTATGATTTGTTTCGGGTTTTGCCCTCACCCTACAGAAAAACCGCTTCAAGTCGATTTCCTGCCCTCTCCAGCGGCAGCGGGTGTCAGCGAAGCTGACACGGTCTGCCGGGCGAAAATGAGCGTCGGCGAAGCTCAACGCTCCTGCTCCGCTCGTCAGGAGAGAGGCAGGGTATGAGAATTACCCGGGGGATACCGCATTGAGAACAACAAAAAACGCAGACCGGAGATATTTAAATAAATTTTCCGGTATTTAAAACTTATCCCTTGCAAATAATGGCATAATATGCGATAATTAAAACAAATAAGGAGGTAATTTGTATGCTAAAAAAAATCTTGTTTGTTTTGTGTTTAATTTTCTGCGCAATGCATATATCATTTGCAAATAACATTCAATACGGCTACAATGCGGAAGGAAAATATGTTCCGACATCAGTAAACGGTCAGCAGGTACAATATGGTTATAACGCAGAAGGGAAATATGTTCCGACGGCAGTTGGTAACAGACAGGTACAATATGGTTATAACGCAGAAGGAAAATATGTTCCGACCGCTGTAGGCAATGAACAAATACAATACGGTTATAATGCAGAGGGTAATTTTGTACCTTCATCAGTAGGAAACAGACAGGTTCAGTACGGCTACAATGCAAATGGTGACTATGCACCGTCATCTGTCGGCGATAAACAAATTCAATATGGATATAATACAAACGGCGATTATGTTCCCGTAAATTATAACTACTAAACAAAATTTGACCTTGAATTATATAAAAATTTTATAATCCCAAAAAGCTTTTTATTTTATCAAAAAAGCTTTTTTCTTTTTGTTCTTCGGGTGCAGCAATCATTGAATTAATTTTTTCATCAGTCGATACTACCGGTTTTGAACCGGTTAAAGAATGAAAAACCCTTTCAACTCTTGTAGTGTCCTTATTTATCGCCTTAACGCCGGACATACATAATTCATATTCACGCATTGTATTTGAACATCTGTAATTTATGTTATGAAGCATTGCAATGTTTGATGCTAATTGACTGTTGTTATCAGGTGACATATACGGAAACATAAGACAAAAGGATTCGCTCCTGTCATAGCCGTTGGGTCCTATAACCTTTTCCAAAAGAGGAGATTCTCCGTGATTTTTACTGTTTCGCAGAGTTCCTTTTACCTTATCCAATACAATTAAATCATAACTTTTATTACGGCCGTATTTTTTTATTGCTGTTTCTGAACCGCAAATATAACTAAACACAGTTCCGGAAGAATTCTTCAATAAACTTTTCACTATATCAAATAACATTATTGATGACAATGAATCACCCGAAAGAATACTATCATCCAAAAACACAACTAATTTATCTTTTACACATGATTTATCCCTTTTGATATCTGATACGGTTTTAAATCTTTCTTGCGGAACCTTATTAACACGTTGATAACAATAGTTAACGAATACATAGCTTTTGGTTTCATCAGGCATGATATATATTATATCATCAGGAGTTTTTTGTCTTTCTGCGGCGTATTCTACAAATTTTTCGTGCATTTTAACAAGTGATTTTGAAAGTTTTTCGGAGGTATACACCCTCATATTATTCCGAACATATTCAGCCGCAATTGATTTGTTTAGAATATCTTCTGTTGTGTTACCCTTTGAGTGTACAATGCTATTTGCATCTATAATATTAAAAAATTCATTTTCGGTCATTTTCTCGGGAGCAAGCTGTTTATATACGCAGGTTTCGTTTGCAAGTCCCTCATTTTTAATAGTAATCGGAATAATCCCGAGCTTATCAATACGGTCATTAATAGGTTTATCAATAGCAGCTTTTATTGATATATTTTTATCACGTGCGGTTTTCAGAAGCTCAACGGTTTTTTCTTCTAAGTTTACATTTCTGTCAGCAAAAGTAATTCCGTTATCCCAACCGGATATTGTAAAAAACTTAAATCTTGGTGTATGAATAAACTCATTAAACAGTGCCGGATTATTTTTTTGCAAATTTTCCATTTGTGAGATTTTATTTTCATCAAGAAAAATAGCTACGTTATCACTTTTGTAAAAATTTAGAACAGAAATATTTTTTTTGTTAAGAAGATAATCCAGTGATTTGTGGAGTCCGGTGTCATTAAATCCTGCATCGCCGGGAGTGCCCATCTTTTTTATTTGTTTATTTTTTGACCAAAATGAAATACTTTTATATGTATCGCCAAGCAAACTAATATCGTGTTGATTAAGAACCTGTCCTATTTTTTTAACACTTCTAAGGCTTGCGAATTGTGTTAAATGCTGCATAGCCTCTAGCACTTCTTCCCGGGTAAACTTCGTATTGGCAGTGATATTTTCAACGGATTTATGGATATCCTTGATAGTAAGCTCATTCAAATTTTCTTTGTAAATATTGTAAGTTTCTTTAACGGTATTATATGTTTTTTTCATATATGGTGTTCTTAATTGAACGGCGGTTACAGCTGCACAAAATGAAACAGCGATATTACTGTTCTGATTGGAATACAATGCAGAATTACAGGTCTTTTGCTGATTTTGACTCTGTTTTATTACGTTATTGGAATAATTTATTGTTGAATTTATACGCATACATTACACCACTATATATAAAAC
>JAJPXE010000084.1 GCA_021205645.1 Candidatus Gastranaerophilales bacterium
ATCTCTTATGTATATAAAGTATATATAATGTTTTTTATTGCTTTTTTCAAGAAATACAGTTAATAAATCTTCATAAATACACACAATATATCGGCTTACAATAAATTTCGGTAAATTAAAAGAATTTCACGCTTTGACACGCGAAAAGACCTCCACATCTATATCATCATAAGTGTTATTGAAAAAAAATGCGGAGCTTGCAACCATTGAGGCATTATCGGTGCAGTATTTCATAATCGGGGCATTGACCCTGCAGCCATATTTTTTGAGTTCAAATATTTTTCTTCTTATCTCTGAATTAGCGGCGACACCGCCTGCTATAACAACCTGCCTGTATCCTTTTATTTCAAGTGCGTGTTTGACTTTTTTTATTAAAGTGCTGGATACGCATTCTTGAAAGCTTGCACAGATGTCCGCTGCCGGCAGCGCTTTGCCGTCAAATGATTTGACAAGTCTTAGTACAGCAGTTTTAAGTCCGCTGAAACTGAAATCGAACTCACCAACCTTAGCTTCAGGTAGTTTGAACGCATTCGGATTTCCCTGCCGTGCGAGTTCATCTAATTTTGCTCCTCCGGGATACGGTAGACCGATAAGTCTTGCAACTTTATCGTATGCTTCTCCTACAGCATCGTCTATTGTTTCACCTATTATCTCAAGTTCGGAATACGATTTGACATCTATAATTTGCGTATGTCCGCCGCTTACTAAAAGTGCTATAAAAGGCGGTTTTAAATCCGTATCAATAAAGTTGGCACTGACATGCGCATTCAAATGATTGACTCCTATAAAAGGTTTGTCGTAAACAAGTGCAAGTGATTTTGCCGCATTCATACCGACAAGCAGGCACCCGACCAGCCCCGGTCCAACCGTACAGGCAAATGCAGATATATCATCCGGACTTAACCCGGATTGTTTAAATGTTTCGTCAATAACGACGTTTATAGCTTCTAAATGTTTTCTCGCCGCAATTTCAGGGATAACCCCGCCGTATTTTTCATGAGTTTTTATCTGCGATGCAACTATATTCGAAATGACCTTTCTTCCGCCCTGAACTATTGCACAGGCCGTTTCATCACAGCTGGTTTCTATTGCCATTATAAAACTGTTATTATTCAATGTTACGGATGTGTTATTAAATAATGTATTTTTACGTTTGTTCATAGTACCATTATAGAGCAAAACGGTAAATAGTAAAATGACTGTTTATGCGGATAAAAACAATAAAAATATCTGCATGCCGGGTTTGCCAATCTGAATATTAAGGATTAGACAGTATGCAATTTATAGATAATACAAAAATAAAATTAGTATCCGGCAAAGGCGGCAATGGAATGGTTGCATGGCGGCGTGAAAAATACGTTGACAAAGGCGGTCCGGCTGGCGGTGACGGCGGAAACGGCGGTGATGTTTATCTTGTCGCAGATGAGGGACTGTCTACCCTTTTGGATTTCAAATTTCGCTCGGTATTCAAAGCCGAAAACGGTGAAAATGGCGGAATAAAAGGTATGCACGGCAAATGTGCCAAACATCTGTATATTAAAGTCCCGCTCGGAACGATTGTGAGCGATGACAAAACCGGAAATGTTATTGCTAACCTGACTGAAGCGGGTCAAACGGTTTTGATAGCAAAAGGCGGACGGGGCGGACGGGGCAATGCAAGGTTCGCAACCCCTCAGAAACGAGCTCCGCAGTATTGTGAACCCGGAGAACCGGGAATTGAAAGGCTTGTCGGACTGGAGTTGAAGCTGATATCAGATGTCGGGTTGTTAGGCATGCCAAATGCCGGAAAATCAACGTTTATAAGCGTTGTAAGTTCCGCAAAACCAAAAATTGCCGATTATCCGTTCACAACACTTGTACCTAATCTCGGGGTCGTTAAAAAGCCTAATGGCGACGGATTTGTTATTGCAGATATCCCGGGACTCATTGAGGGCGCAAGCGAGGGTGTGGGACTGGGTTATGAATTCCTCCGGCACATCGAAAGATGCAGATTTCTAATCCATATTGTCGATTTAACACAGGAAAATCCGCTTGAAAACTTTAAAATCATCAATAATGAGCTTAAAAAACACTCCGAAACTCTTGCGGGACGATATCAAATAGTTGCTCTTAATAAAATTGATGCTGTAGATAAAGTCAGACAAAATAAAGTCATTGACGAATTTAAGCAATATCTTCCCGATAAAGATATTTTTGCAATATCAGCAGCAACAAAAGAGAATATTGAAGAATTGATGCACTTTGTTTTACAAAAAGTTGATGAGATTGAAAGACCTGTAATAGAAGTTCATGTCGATGAAGATACAGGAGCTTATGACAATGATGACAGTCATTTTGAGATATATAAGCTTGATAAGAATACATTTATGGTTCAGGGCGGAAAAATAAAACGGCTTGCAAGCGTAACCGATGCTCGTAATCCCGAGCAAATAATCAGATTACAGCATATTATGACCGCTATGGGTATTTTTGAAACACTTAAATCAAAAGGTATAAAAAACGGTGATACCTTGATTGTTGACCATCTTGAGCTTGTGCACTATGATGATACAATCTGGAATTAAAAGCAAGGGGTAAATAGGATTAAATAGTGGTAAATAATGTAAAGAGTGTTTATCTTTCCTGCCCTAACACTATCCATACATTCAAATGAGTTTGCGGAAAAATTAAGATTTTTCTTGCAAACTCACGGGAACGGTGAGATGCAGGTTGTACGCGGGATAGCGTACAACCTGCATCTCACCCCCCTTGGGTCGGGTTTAAAAAATCTCAAAAAATTGTCATTTTTTGGTTTTTTCCGCACCCTCAAATCGTTATATCAAATACAATTAAAACCCTAATAAATGACCCCTTGCGATAGCTTCAATTATAGCTTGACCGAATATTATGCAGCCAATTGTTATACTTATTATACTGGAGAGCATGACCGCCCCTGCCGATATATCCTTTGCCATTCCGACCATTTTGTTATACTTGTTGTGGTAATAAGAATCCAGAGTGAATTCAATTGCCGTGTTTATCATCTCAGGCACCATTACCAACGCTATTGCAAATAATACCAGACAAAATCTTGTAACATCAAACTGTAACAGAATTGCAGCTGCTATGACCAGGGAACCGGCTATTAAATGTATCCTTATATTTCTCTCGCTTTTCAATACAAGCCTGAACCCTTTTCGTGCGTTTTTAAAAGTATTCCTGAACCCCTGTGATTTATATTTTGTCATTTTTATTACCTTACAGCGTATTCCAGCGCTTTTTTCTGCACCCCTACAACAAAATTATAATCTTCTTCTGTCCGGTGGTCAAATCCGAGCAAATGAAGAATACCATGAGCAATCAAAAAATACAATTCGTATTCATCTTTTACATTATGTTTTTTCGCTTCATCCCTGACTTTATCAAGTGCAAGGATTATCTCGCCCAGATTAATGTCTTCATCAAGCACAAATTTAATCTCATCATCAGCAAATATTGCAAATGTTATTATATCGGCAGGATAATCTTTCTGACGGTATTCTTTATTTATCTGATGAGTTTTTCTGCTGTCACAAAACAATATGTCAAACGTCAAAGACTCAAAATTATACCCGTTAAGGCAGGATAAATCATAAAGCTCCTGTAAATAAAAAGCCATTATCCTGCGTGTAACTTCAATACATTTCACTTCATCTATTTCCCAATCGGGAAAAATATTCTCGGTGAATACATTAATTATCCGGTTCATTACTGTCATCATTGCTATTCTTATTCTGTTCCAATTGTTTTATTTTTGCCTCAAAATCATTATCCATTGAGCTGTTTGGTGATTTAGTATCGTCCAGCTGATTGACGATTGCCTGATGATACTTAATTCTGTTATGCTGCATTCCTCTTAAAATCCTGTTGAATGTTGTTGCAATGACCTTTAAATCTTTAAGAGTTAAAGGACAATCGGAAAACTGTCCGTCGTTTAGACGTTCTTTTATAATTTTATCAATTATAGCTTCAATTTCATCATTAGACGGTGTTTTTAATGACCGGACAGCCGATTCGACGGCATCTGCTATCATAAGAATAGCCGTTTCTTTAGAATTCGGTTTCGGACCTGTATATCTGAATTGTTCTTCTTTAACGTTTTCAATCCCTTCTTCCGCTATTGCCTGATTATAAAAATAGCTTGCAAGTCCTTCGCCGTGGTGTTGGAGAATAAATGAATAAATCACCGACGGTAAATGGTATTCCTTAGCCAGCTCAACACCATCTTTCGGGTGTGCCGTTATAACCATTTTACTCAATCTCGGGTTAAGTTTTGTGTGCGGATTCTCTATACCAAAATATGATTGGTTTTCAACAAAGAACAGAGGACGTTTGAGTTTTCCTATATCGTGGTAGAATGCTCCGACACGGGCAAGTATCGGATTTGCACCGATTGCCTCAGCGGCAGCCTCTGAAAGGTTTGATACCATTAAACTGTGATGATATGTTCCCGGAGCCTCAAATTGTAACCGCTTTAACAATGGTTGATTATGGTCGGCTAACTCCGCTAAACCGTATGGAGTTATTATTCCAAATGTGCTTTCCAATATCGGCAATGTACCCAATGCTATGATGCCGCTCAATAAACCGTTTATAAAGACAAGTAATAAATCTCTTAAGATAAATAAATTATCTACATCAATAAGGAATTTTTCAAGCATATAAATGCAGGTGACAATAATTATACCTGCCGCGGATATTTTCAGTCCCGTAAGAATAAGGTCAAACCGTCTTGAGAACTTAATCTTTGATATAGCAATCATAGATACTGCGTTTATTAATATGAAAGATGTAACAAATTCAATACCATAGTGCAGACCTATCGCCAACATTCCTAAAAGCAGCATAGAAGCAATAATGGCTATTCTTGCACTGGTAAATATGGATAATATGATTATAAATGCCGGAAACGGCAAAATATAAGGCGAAAATCCCGTCGGAAGTACAACTGCTATAACAGCAAGGAATAATGCTAAAAATCCCGTTATTGTGAGGTGCGGCGAGTCATAAAATATTTTTTCAAAACTCTTTTCATACTGTATAAATATAAGTGTCGAACATAATACAAGAATAAATATTCCGAAAATTCCCCAACCGTTCAACTCAAGTACGTTATATCCCGCCTCGCGGAGTGCATCTTTCTTTAACTTTGTAACAGGCTCACCCTCAAATACAATCTTATCCCCCTTATGGAATGTCACTTCGTACGGCTTGACTGAATTTTGAGCATTTTTCTTTGCTATCTCGGTTGCTAAATCATCTACAACAAGGTTTGGCGTTATAATTTCTTTTAACAGTGCCGTGATAACAGTTATCTGGTTTCTCGGAGTGTTTGCGGGTATGTTTCGCTGAATAATCCTGTCTATTTTCCCGTTCTCGTAGCTGCTCTCGGTTATGCCGACATTCAGTACTTTTACAAGAGTGATTTTTGCCTTATCAAATATTTTTTGTAAATTGTTATCAGTTGAAATCAAGAGATAGTTTGCAAGATATGCCTTTCGCTCCTGTGACGGAATATCAAACAGTAACGATAACTCATTCTTCTTGACCTCATCTGCAACATCTTTCTTCTTAATCTGGGTGATAGAAGTTTGAAGTGTGTCTAAATTGACTTTTATGAACTCATCTTCTGCCGGAATTAAAATCGGTTCAATATTTTGTATTACGTCCTGACGGTGTTGTTCGGTTCTTTTGGTATCAACAACGGTTAGAGTTTTTTGTGCAATAATGTCTTTTTTACTTATGCCGTTTTCTATTACTCTTTGAAAGAAAAAGTTCTGTGAAGAAATGATTATTGTCATAACAAGGGAAAAACATAAAAACAAAAGAATATCAGTGATTTTATGCATTCTTAGTCTGTCTAATAACTCGTTAAGATTTTGAGGCATAATAAACTAATCCTTTTTGATAACATCATTATCTTTCATTTTTACTATAAAACCGCATTTAATACAAGCAAGAGTTTCACCTGTGCTGTCGACCGGCATGAACTCATGTTTGCACTCATCTCCGGCATTTTCGTCAGGAGATTGTTTCAGCGGGTCATAATCGTATTCTTTCCCCAGTTTTTTAGGAAAAAACCATTTAAGTAAACATTCAAAAATATACATTTTACAGTATAAATCCTTCCGGCAGAAGTTCTTCAATAGTATGCACAATAATATTTCCGTTTTCTTCCGTAATAACAATTGTTCCGTTGTCAGAGCGGAATTCGTAAATTACCTGTCTGCAAGCACCGCAGGGTGTACAATTTCCCATATTGGGAGAATATATTGCTATTGCAATTATCCGGCGTTCACCGCTAGCAACAGCCGTTCCTATTGCATTTCTTTCCGCACATATTGAAAGACCGTAACTTGCATTCTCAAAGTTGCAGCCCGTATACATATTGCCGTTCGCACCCAGCACACAGGCTCCCACTTTGAACTTTGAATACGGAGTATATGCATTTTCAGCAGCTTCTTTAGCTTTTTTTAGTAGAATTTCATAATCTATCATAAAACACCTGTCTTTCACCAATTTAATCATATATAAAAAATAATCAATCAGCTATATAGTTGACTTTTACATCGAAGCTATCCTGTGTTGCAGGATGATTATTAAATCTAACCTGCATATTTCCAATCTGCTGTTTTGACAATATTTCGGGTTTATTGCAGATAAATGTCATTTTCTAAAAATGGAGTAGCGGAAAATTCTCAAAATTCTGCTCCTACAGCCATTGGACGATTTAGTTAAATTTTCTTTACAAACTTAAATAAAAAAGTCAATTTTTTTATATATAAATACTT
>JAJPXE010000012.1:0-341 GCA_021205645.1 Candidatus Gastranaerophilales bacterium
GTATAAGTCAGGCATTGACCCGACCCATGAGGTTGGGGATGAGGGCGTAAAAAATACCACAGTCCACTTCACATCCGATGAGAAGGATTTACAGAAAGCAAAGTTTATCATTGTAGCTGTGCCGACGCCTGTTAATCAGGATCACACGCCGGATTTAACCCCGGTTGAAGGGGCGAGCCGTGTTGTTGGCAGAAACCTTACCAAGGGTTCGATTGTTGTTTTTGAATCCACTGTTTACCCTGGTGTGACCGAGGATGTTTGTGTTCCGATTATGGAGCAGGAGTCTCATCTCAAGTGCGGTGTGGACTTTAAGGTTGGTTATTCGCCGGAACGTATTAATC
>JAJPXE010000012.1:351-6800 GCA_021205645.1 Candidatus Gastranaerophilales bacterium
GAGAATATTCGCAAGATTGTGTCCGGCATGGATGAGGAATCTCTGCAGGAGATAAAGAATGTGTATGACCTTGTGATTGAGGTTGGCACGTATCCTGTTTCAAATATCAAAACTGCTGAAGCCATCAAGGTTGTCGAGAATAGCCAGCGTGACATCAATATTGCTTTCATGAATGAGCTTGCCATGGTGTTTGACCGCATGGGTATTGATACTAATGAGGTTGTGGACGGCATGAATACAAAGTGGAATGCACTCGGTTTCCGTCCTGGACTCGTTGGTGGACACTGTATTGGCGTTGATCCGTACTACTTTACATATGAGGCTGAGAAACTTGGATACCACAGCCAGATTATCCTGAACGGGAGAATTGTAAATGACGGAATGGGTGCTTTTGTGGCTGATGCCACAATCAAGCAACTAATCCAGGCAGGTAAAGCTCCTGTGAAATCAAAGGTTGTGATTCTTGGGTTAACCTTCAAGGAAAACTGCCCGGATACAAGGAACAGCAAGGTCGAGGATATCATTAATCGCCTAGCTGAGTATGACATCAAACCTGTGGTTATAGACCCGTGGGCAAGTGAGCGAGATGCCAGAATTGAGTATGGGGTGGAGCTTGCTCCTGTGGAGGACGCGAACGAGGCAGATTGCATTATCTTGGCTGTAGCTCACAACGAGTTTAAAGATCTCACATGGGAACGGATAGGGGATATGTACAAAGATGGAATGCCAATGGACGAACGAGTCCTTATTGATGTCAAGGGTATTCGAAATAGGAGAGAAGCAGCTGAGTTAGGCTATAAGTATTGGCGATTGTAAGAGCAGAGAGTATAAGGTAAGTCGACAGTGAAAAAATGGTGTACCTCTACCGCTATGGGATGGGAGAATATTGGTAAAAAATTTCGTTAATCTTTGGCGTTAGAGGAGGATGAACGAAAGGAGGATGAACAATGCCACATTGTAATAAAAAAATGCTGTCTTTCTTCCTGACCACAAAATGTAATCTGTGTTGCGTATATTGTTACAATGCAAAGGAACGGGAACACGTTAATGAGAAAACCATTCCTTTGGATATAGCGGAAGCTGCGGTTGACTGGTACTTCAGCAACAACGAAAGCCGACATATACGATTTTACGGACCGGGTGAGCCAACTCAGGAATTTGACAAAATGAGATTGATTACGGAATATGCAAAATCGCATCCTGCCAGGGGGAATCAGGTAACCGTTGAAATCCAGACCAATGGTGTTTTCGTAGATTTCGTAAAGGAATGGATCCTTGATAATGTCAATATTGTATGGATGTCATTTGATGGAATGAAGGATATACAAAACGCCAACCGGCCATTGAATGAGGCCTATAGAGATATTTTTGAAGGAAAAACATCGGCAGAGATTCTTGAAGACAATGTTAAATGGCTGATAGAGAATACGGGCAGAAGGAATCTAATGGTGGGAGCACGTGTCACCATTACCGATGCTAACATTTGCCGGCAGAAAGAAATGGTGGATTATTTTTGCAGCCTTGGAATCCGCTATGTTTGGACAAACCCTGTTTTTTATGAGGTGGGTCAAATTCCGGTATGTGATGATGAGAGAAAGAAGAGGGAATATTCATTTGATTTGAGTTTGTACGTGGATAATTATATCGGGGCATACCGTTATGCACAGGGGAAGGGGATGTTCTGGGGGAGTTTCCTTACAATTAACTTTGATGGGGAGTCAGCGTATCACTGCAGGAGCTGTACACCATTGCAGGCTCCCCATATTACCCCGGATGGATATATATCAGCCTGTGATATGGTCGTGTTAGGGGAAATGCCATACCATATGTCGCCATTCATATGCGGGAAGTGGGATGAAGGCAAGAGAGAGTTTATATTTGATTATGAAAAAATCAGGAATCTGGAAAGCAGAAAGTCTACAGAGATAAAACATTGCCAAAATTGCACTGCAAAACTGCATTGTGGTGGATACTGCCTTGGAGAAACCGTGAATGAAACAGGAAGGCTGGATGGGCAGAATCCCGTGAAATGTACAGCTGTGCGTAAGCTGTATCATATACTGGGGGCATGCGAACCTTATCCGTATTTGCATCCGTAGGGAAGGTTGTTATTTTCGACATATCTGTGCACTTATTGTGCGGATCGCGAGAACGTGATGTGAGAGCGCAGTTCATTAACAAAAGGGGAGGGAGGGATTCCGTGGATTTCAATAAGATGACAAAGAAACAACTGGTGGCATATATTGAGGAGGCGCAAAAGAAACGGGCGTTTGATTATGAGGACCAGATTAAGCTCATGATTTTGGATGAAGCGCCCTTTACCATCTGGACCAGTGACAGGAACTGTATTATTAAGTTGTGGATGGGACAGTGTGAAAAACTGTATGGATACAGCAAAGAGGAAGCGGTAGGAAAAGACTTTGTGGATCTCTTTGTTGCGGATGATGAGAAGGCGGCAGCCAGAAAAGACCAGATTAAGATTATTGACGATAATGAAATTTTTCATAACCTTGCGAATGATGTTGCGGAAAATGCGAACACACTGCAATTGATTACTTATTGCAGACGGATTCAGGACCCATTAACAGGAGAGTACTGGAATGCGGAAATGGGGGTAGTTATTGATTTCCTAGAGAAGGAGAAGCAACTCTTGCAGGATAAAATTTCGGAAAGCAGGAAAATCAAGTCTAGCGTGGATGGCTTTATGGAAGATATAAGGCATGCCCGAGATCTTTTTTCAAGCCGGAAACGTTTGATTACGGAAGCAATGAAAGAGTGTGAGATAAAAGCCACAGGGTTAAGGAAGAGAACGGAATGCAAAAAGAGGCTTGCAGAAATCAGGGCAAGGCTTTCCGATGTCTCTCAAAAGCTTGAGGATATTTCCGTAGATCATATTTCATCCATGCAGTCGAGCTTTTCATTGGAACATTGCAGTGAGTTACGTGAGTCTTTTTTCAATGAAAATGAAAAGATTTCTGAACTGATGGATGAAATGGCATTGGATGTATATGATATTTCCTGTGATTATGATGTCAATCAGAACCTTGTGTCGGAGAAGGATTCCTTAATGAAAAACCTTGCATATGGTGTTTCAAATATCAGGGAGACAATTAATGAATTGTTACGTAAGGTAGAGCAGGAAATGGAGGATTATAAAAAAGAGGTAACACCGAATCCAAACACAGAAAGCAGTCCATATAAAGAGTTCCTGGACATAAAAGAAATCATCCTTTTACAAAAGAATAAGCTGGAAAAGTTCGCCGATGAGAAAAAGACAGAGATTTTATCAGCGAGCACTCGTGCAGAATTAAAAGAGATTCAAGATGAAATGCAGAGCAGATTGAAAATAATAAAAGAGCAGATCGAAGTGATTAATAGGTAAAGGGATGGAAAATGAAAAAGATGCTTATCTCTATTATGTTGGTTAATAATAATGTCTATTCATTTCTGGGTGGTATTTTCGTTTCACTATCCACCAGTATTTTTGCTACGTTGTGTTTTGAAAGAAGCGATTTTATGGAAGCATGGTATATATACGCTGCTGTGCTTTTGTTTGTAATAACAGGGGCCTTGTGCATGTACTTGGCGGCAAAACTAAGTAAATTCCAGAATTACATTATGGAAAAACATATTACAGATTATTCCAAGAAAAGAACAATTGCAGAGGATGCTTCGAGAGAAAATTGGGGAAAGTGGATATCGGTCTATATGTTAACCGGTTTGACCGGCGTAGGAGGTGTTTTCATGCTCGCCATGAATTTTATCATGGATGGAACAGGGACAGGCAAAGTTTCCGAAATCATAGAAGAAATAAGCGAAATTTTAGGTATGTATGTAATCAGATAATAACATTACGGATTGGAGGCCAATAATAATGAAAAAAGCAGTAGTCACAGGCGTGTCATGGGATACGGGTATCGGGTTTGCAGTAACGAAACAGCTTATAGAGGATGGATATTTTGTGTACGCTGTTTATCATAGCAAAGATTCTAATGCGAAAGAAATTCTTGAAGAACAGTATGCGGATACCGTTTTATGTCTGCAGTGTGATTTCACAGACCGTAAAGCAGTAGGAATCCTTATTGAAAAGTTGAAAGAGGTGAATTTAGATGCAATCGTTAACAATGCGGGAGCATTCAGCGGTGGGGAGGATATTAATCATTACGATATTTCGGAGTGGGACCGTGTGTTTGCAGTGAATGTTACCGCTCCCCTGTTGCTGTGCACGGGGTTAAAGAGTGTCCTTAATCCGCATGCCGTCATTGTGAATATGGTAAGCTCAGATGGTCGAAAAGGTTCATTTTCCAGTATTTCTTATGCAGCCAGTAAGGCGGCTCTGATTAATCTTACAGACAGCCTTGCCATCAACTTTGGGTATGACGAGAAGAAAATTCGGGTGACATCGGTCTGCCCTGGATGGGTAAAAACATTTGATGAGAGTGACCCTGCTTCATCTGAGATGGTGCCATTTATCTCCAGAAGCACAGGTAGCCAGTTGTGCCCGCTTGAGCGGTTTGCTACGCCTGAGGAAATAGCGAATGTGGTAAGCTTTTTGTTATCGGACAAAGCAAGTTTTATTTCCGGCGGCTGTGTTCCGGTAGATGGAGGATATAGCGCAGTTGGATTTGATTTATATGCAGAGTCAGGCAAAGATTTCGTCGGATACCACCCGGAGGAAGCGATAGCGATTCAAATGAAAAAAGGAAGCTGCTGAAAGCGAGGAGTGTTCACATGGCAGGAAGTAGAGTGATGGAAGACCGCTGTATAGCGGAATTTGAAGAGCACCATGGTACAATCGCTATGTACCCTTTCAGGACCGATATATGGAGAAACAATGCGGAGCACATGAGAAATTATATCCTTGAATTGGTCAGTGTTATCGCAAAATATGAAGTGGTATATCTGGTTTGCAGGGATTGCGATTTGCAGGAGTTGCGGCCTGTGGTGCCTGAGGGCGTGGTATTGGTCCCGATGGAATATGATGACATTTGGGCACGCGACATTGGTCCTACGTTTATCCGAGAGGCTGGAAAAATAAAATGTATTAATTGGAAATTTAATTCGTGGGGAGGAGTAAAGGAAGGCTCTTACCATCCATGGGACAAAGACAATGCTTTTGCCACAGAAATTGCATCTTACCTAGGACTTGAGGTGAAAGATGTAAAGCTTGTTTTTGAGGGCGGAGCATTTTTAACAGATGGGGAAGGCACGGTGTTCACTACACGAAGTGTCATATTGAACCGTAACAGGAATCCGTTTAAATCTCTTCAGTATGTAGATGAATTGTTAAAGGAAAGTTTATTTGCCGAAAGAATTGTTTGGCTGAAGCAGGGACTGGCATTCGATGAGACGAATGGTCATATTGACAATGTGATGTCAATTGTTCGTCCTCATGAGATATGTCTGGCGTGGACAGATGATAAAACGGATCCAAATTATAAGCGCCTTCGCAGAGCTGAACAGCAAATTAATGAGAACTACGAGTGTATCATTCATAAAATACCATTGCCGACAGCACAATACATGGCTGCCAGTGAAGCCTCTGGATTGACGCAGAATGACAATGCGATTGACAGGGAATCAGGCGACCTGCTTCCGGCATCGTATTTGAATTACTACTATGTCAACGGCGGGGTCATTATTCCTGTATTTGGCTGTCCGGAGGATGATATGGTTATGGAACTGTATAAGAATATCTTCTCTGACCGTCAGATTGAATCAATATATAGCCGGGAACCACTGTTAGGTGGTGGTGGGATACATTGTATTCTTCATGAAATACCAAAACTGGGGTGATATGTTATGAAATCACGGATTTCCAACAAAGTTGAGATCAGGCAGAGCGGAATTGACCGAAAGGGGATGTATGCAATTTCTCCGATTAAAAAAGGTGAAATTGTTTATATCAAGGGCGGCAATATAATAACAAAAGAAGAACTGTATTCATCTACGGTTATAAACAGTTATCTTCCAATTTCAGATGAGTATTATCTTGGGGCTGTGACTCCTGAAGAGGAAGAAGACATAAAATTATATAACAATCATTCATGTGATCCAAATTGTGGGTTGCATGGAGAAATAACGTTCATTGCAATTCGGGATATAGCACCTGGAGAGGAATTAACGGTTGACTATGCATTTATTGATAATGAGAATTACACATTTCAGTGTCACTGTGGGAGTAATAACTGTAGAAAGATAGTTACGGGGTATGATTGGAAGATACCGGAATTGCAAAAGAAGTATTACCCATACTTTGCACAGTACTTAAAGGACAAGATTGATTTTGAGGGTAAATAAGCAGTTGTATTCTACTGAATCCATGAATTGTGCTGATTCAGTTACAAGATATGAGGTAAATGTATATGATGAATCATTTATATGAAAAAAATAAAGAGGATCCTGAGACATGAAAGTGCTTTTAATAAATCCTTGGGGGGTTAATAATG
>JAJPXE010000236.1 GCA_021205645.1 Candidatus Gastranaerophilales bacterium
GATAAACACCGGAATAATCTTGAGCTAATATATTAGCACTATTTTGAAAGCAATACCATAAGAACGGAAATATCAGCGGGTTTCACTCCGCCGATGCGTGATGCCTGTGCCAGTGTTTTGGGTCTTATTTTAGCAAGTTTTTCTCTGGTTTCACTTGAGATATGTGTCATTGCAGAGTAATCAATATTATCGGGAATTTTATATTTTTCGAGCTTTCCCGCCTGTTCAACCTGCTGTGACTGACGTTTTAAATATCCGTCATATTTAATCAAAACTTCAACTTCATCCGTTACTGCTTCGGGCAGGTTAAGCACCCGTGCTTCATTGTCCAGTTCCCGAATTGTATCATAACTGATATTCGGTCTTTTTAGCAGCTCCGATAACCGAATGCCTCTGTCGATATGTTCTTCGTATTTTGCCAGAATTGAATTAACTTCAGACGATGCAGATATTTTAACTTTTGTGAGCCGCCCTGTTTCATTTTTAATATGATTTTGTTTTTCTTTAAACCGTTTATACTGACATTCATCAATAAGTCCGATTTTGTGTCCGGTTTCTGTAAGTCGTTCATCAGCATTATCCTGTCTTAGAAGCAATCTGTATTCGGAGCGTGAAGTCAGCATTCTGTACGGTTCTTCAATATCTTTTGTAACCAGATCATCAACAAGTGTCCCAAGATATGATGAGCTTCTGGAAAGCTCAAGCATTTCTGATGAATTAATATAATTAAAAGCATTGATACCCGCAAGCAAACCTTGAGCGGCAGCTTCTTCGTATCCGCTTGTTCCGTTAATTTGTCCGGCACAAAAAAGTCCTTTAACGAGTTTTGTCATCAGTGTATGTTCTATCTGTATTGCAGGCAGATAGTCATATTCAACAGCATAAGCAGGTTTGATTATATGAGCTTTTTCAAGTCCCGGCAGCGAACGCACCATTTGCACCTGAACATCTGCGGGCAAACTTGTCGAAAACCCCTGTATATATAATTCATAAGTACCTAATCCTTCCGGCTCTATAAAGATATGATGCGAAGGATTTGAGGCAAAACGTATGATTTTATCCTCAATTGAAGGACAGTATCTCGGACCTACACCATGTATAAGTCCCTGATACATAGGGGATTTGTCTAAATTTGCTTTTATTATATTGTGTGTTTGCTCCGTTGTTCTTGTTAAATAACACGGAACCTGTTTCCTTATTGGACGATTTGGTTTAAACGAATAAAAATGCATCTTTTCATCACCCGGCTGTATGGTCATTTTTGAATAATCAACAGTTCTTTTGTCAATCCTGCAAGGGGTACCCGTTTTGAGCTTTTTAACCGTAAAGCCCAGTTTTCGCAGCGACTCAGATAGACCTATAGCGGGCATTTCCCCGAGTCTGCCCGCACGATACGATTTTAATCCGATAAATATCCTGCCGTCTAGCGAAGTTCCCGTCGTCAGGATAACGGCTTTTGAATAATATTCATTACCGTATTCATCCAGCACAGAGCAGATTTTACCGTTATTGACAACCAAATCCGTTATACAACACTGTTTAAGGTAAATATTATCAATTCCTTCAATGACATTACGCATATAATTCATATATTCTTTTTTGTCGGACTGTGCACGTAAGGCTCTGACGGCAGGACCTTTTGAGGAATTTAAAATTTTCATTTGAACATAAGTTTCATCGGCGGCTTCGCCCATAACACCGCCGAGAGCATCAATTTCTCTGACAAGTGTTGATTTTGCAGGTCCGCCGATAGCAGGATTACACGGCATAAGTGCTATATTATCAAGATTCAAAGAACATAAAAGAACTTTTGCTCCCAGCCTTGCGGCACTGATTGCCGCCTCACATCCAGCATGACCGCCTCCGGCTACTATTATATCAAACCTGTTCTCTATATATGACATACAATAATTATACAACAAATCCATATGTGTGTTATAATCAGAGTATGAAAAAGTTTTTAATAAGTTTATTTATATTATTCAGTTTGTCAGGTGGTTTTACGACAACTGCTTTTGCTGAGGTCTTTGACTATGTCGGCGGAAATTTCGACTGGCTCTACCTCACGAATTCCGAACGCAAACAAAGAGTTACGCAGTTGTTTAACATAATGTTTCCCAAAGGTTATGTAACTAATTTTCCGCGGGGTATGTTAAAAGATAAACTGGGTAAATATCTCAAAGATGCGGATTACAAAATCCATTACGATGCGGTATGTGCGGGCTACACCCACTACAAAGATGTTGATTTGCAGCCGTTCACCTTAGGGCGTTCAAGATATGTATATATGTATGCCCTGCAGTATCCGAATGCACCGCAAAAAACGTTTTATTATGATGCAATGGGACGGCTTAAATTTATAGATTTTAGATATGGAGGATATCCGGAGTTTCCGTATTATACAAAGAAATATGCAATCAACGGTAAACTCGTCAGAGCTATGTATCTTCAATCAGCTGATACAATGTATATTTTTTCAAATAAAGGCTCCTTTATCGGTGTTAAATACCAAAATACCATATACGGATTTAATTACACAAAATAATTACACCTCGAAACAAATTGAATGTTCGGGTTCAATTTCCGCAACACGGTAGTTGTTCTCTAAAATCTGCAGGAGTTCCTGTTTATTCGGATTTTTATTGAATTTAAGCGGGTTTATATATCCCGATTTCGGCTGAGCGGAAAGAATAAACGCATCCTCCGCAGCCGCAAGCGTATCGGTAAAAACGGGGTTTTTCTTTCCGAAAACCATACTCAGCGGAATACCGTTTTTATCAACAATGCCTGCAATGTTTGCTCCGAGAGAAAAACTCTCCTGTGCCTGTGTTGAACCTCCTGCTGCTGCATAATCGTATCCGCCGGTCAAAACAGCGGTTGCTTTTCCTGTCTTATCTTTAAAGCTTTTTATAATATAGTCAAGCGTATCAAGGAAATTAAAGCTTCTGTCCTCCGGTGCAAAATGCCCGATATATGTTTCTTCTCCGTTACTCATACCCAGTACGGAGCAGGTATTTGCACGGGTTGTGAATTTTTGAGTGCGTGAAACGACCCCGTCCCCCACTTTGTAATTCGGAAATTTACAAACCTCTTTAAACCCTTTTGATACTGTTTTTTCAAAAACCGGTATGTCTTGTATTATTATCTTTTTTATCGGGGTTAATATCATTACACTGCCTTTCCAGATTAAATAATACTCCTGATAAAATATATTTGACCTGTAAGCATCTGTCTTTTAATAAAACTTTACGGAATGAGTCTGCGGAAAAATTAAAATTTTTCCACAGACTCGAATTATTTCATGCTAAACTGTATTTTATGTTGAGTTTTATGGACGATTTGATAAATAAAGAACTTGAGATTATAAAAGAGAGAATATGCAGGACAGATATACCCGCTGTTTCCGGTAAAATGATACGCTCCAAAATAGGACTGCTGATAATAAAATCTCTGGGGATTGAACCAACACAGGATTACATAAATCTGTTCTGTGCTATTGAACTTATCCATAATGCTTCTCTGCTGCATGATGATGTTATTGATGAAGAAACCGAACGAAGAGGACAAATATCATTAAACAGGCAGCTCGGAAACAAAAATGCAATCCTGTACGGGAATTTGCTTGTTGCTGATGCATTTGATTATTTGCTTAAAATAAATTCAATCAATCTCACATCAATAATAACACAAGCGATAAAAAATATGTGTGAGGGCGAACTCTTACAAAAATCACACGCATATAAAATTCCCGGGCTAAAGGATTACATAGAAAAAACCCGACTAAAAACATCATCGCTTTTTACGGCATTAACAAAAGGGATAATTGAAATTTCTCAAAAAGAAAACATTGATTACCTCAACGAATTTGCTGAAAACTTCGGCATAGCATTCCAGATAACGAACGATTTAAAAAACGGTACGAAATCAGATATCGCAAACGGTATCTACACAGCACCGGTTATTTATTCGGGTTCAGTTACAATTACGAACACAGCTATTGAAAAAACAGGAAGTTTAATAGATAATTACACACAGAAAGCAGAAAAAGCACTTGAGAGTTTGCGGGATAGCGATTATAAAAAGTCACTGATTGGAGTAGTTAGATGTTTAAACAAATAATTGACGGTTATAACAAATTCGGAGAAAAACACCCGAATATAAAAGAATGGACTGAAACATTCATTTTTGTCATCGTGATGGTAATTATAATCCGCTATTTTATCTGTGAAATACGCTGGATACCGTCAGGTTCAATGAAACCGACACTGATAGAGGGTGACAGAATTGTCGTAGAGAGGGTCACAAGGTTTTATAAAAAACCTGCAAGAGGTGATATTCTGGTTTTTTATCCGCCGTTTGTTAAACTTAATAACACAATTTGGGGAATACTTGCAAGACGCACAGGTATTTTTTGTAGTGATGTAGCTTTTATAAAACGTGTTGTCGGACTTCCGGGGGATAAAATTGAAATAAAGAAAAATCCTGACGACAGATATGTTGTTCTTATCAATGACAAACCTTTAAAAGAAACGTATATATTAAGCGATTTTGATTCAATTCCGTGCAGCAAAACAATGTATTGCGGTCCGATGAAAGTTCCGGCCGGTAAATATTTTATGATGGGAGATAATAGAGGAAACTCGGAGGACAGCCGGTTCTGGGGCTTTTTGCCGGAAGAAAGAATTGTCGGACGCGCCATTTTTGTATTCTGGCCGCCCACAAGAATAAAAGAACTTTTTTAACAAAAAAAATAAAACCTTATTGTGCACTAAAAAGCCGGCACAACAAGGTAAAAGGTGTGTACGTGTATCAATAAATGGATTTCATTACTATTAATCGTGTATCTCTTAATATAGTTGAAAAATACATTAAACTTTTCAAAAAGTTTATGCAGATTTCTAACTTCCGCTGAATGTCTTGAAAGTAGTTTCGACGTTCTTGGAAATAACTTTTTGAACAGCTTCCATTTCTGTCTGGAGTGCGTTTTGCTCCGTATCTAACTGTTTTAGACGCAATTCCAGAGTTCTGTCTTCCTGCTGAATAATTTCTGTTTTAGCATTGATATCGGCAACAGTTTTTTCATATTCCTGAACATCGTGGTAATACTGGTTCATTGCATTGTTATAAGCATCTTCATCAGTTACGGATTCAACATTTAAAGTATAGACAACACTGTCATCTTCCAGTTTCAGAGAGGTGAATCTTCCCGAACCGTCTGTTTCAAGCAACGCATAACTCGTATCCGATATTTTTGAGTTGATATAACTTGCGGTATAATATGTTAATTTGTCTTGATTTTCAATCGGCTGACCGTAATTATCATAGGTTGTCAGACTGTTAATCAAATCTTCATATGTTGTATAGCAGGTATTGCCGTTATAGGTATACGTATAAATACCCGAACCGCAATATTCATATGTTCCGTCTGCATTTCTTGTAATATAATCCGCAATGGATGAATCCGGATTATCAGCCAAAATTTGCAATAATGCGGTTTCATCGCTCAAACCAAGGCTGTCTGTAAGTTCGGTCAGTTGACAGTTCCCAACATAAGTCGGAGCATAAACGGTTGAATATTCTGTCAAACCGCCTGTACCTTCTTCATAAGCTTCATCTTTTGTTGCAGATTCAAATGAATAAGAAGTTTCATCGCCAACGGTTGTTGATGTGTATGAAGCATAACCTGTTTCAAACGCACCGTCTGACACTGCCTGAATGATATCGTCCTTGGATATCCCGGTAAGTCCGGCTTCTTCTAATTGTGAAACTACGGTTTCAAAATCATCGTCCGTCCAGCTTGATGTATCGGTCAAATCCAGTCCGTATTGAGTCAAATCAACGTAGCCGCTTTTTAAACCGCTGTTTGATGTTGCTGATTCCAAATCATCAGCTGTTGTAATATGCCAGACACCTGATGAATCTTTATAACCATACAAATCACTGTAGTCAATCTCACCGCCGTCAAATGATAGATAACCTTCCGATTCCAAATCTTTCAGGGCATTTTGTAGTTCTGTCGAACTTGAATATTGCGACAATGATTCATAAGTCACATCATTGTTCAAGGTATATGAGCCGTCACTGTTCTTAACCAGTGTACCGACATCAAGCTGGCTTGATATAACGTCTTCTTTATAAAGAACTTCCGGATTAACAAGTTTCTTTTCCGAACCTGTATAAACATCCGCATAATAATATGTATCAACAACATAGTTGTAATCCGAATTTGCGGTAGATAACTGATACCAGTTTTCAAGAACAGTATCATTATAACCGTCGCTGTACGAGTATTGCAGAGTGGTATAATCCGTACTATCAGGGCAATCCGGAACGGATGTTTCCAGCAGCCGGTTAAAATAGTCAGCCGACTGGTTAGCTAACGCAGTACGAGCCTGGTTAATCTGTTGACCTTCATATTCGCAATTTGATTTTCTTGCGGTTAGTGCCAAATATCTGGCTTGTGATGCTGCCATTCCCATGACATTCTTCCCTTTCAATCTTCTTTGGGTTATCTTCTACATTTTCTTTTTTAATAATTTTTTTTTATAAGTCAAATATGAAATCGGCATAAAAGAATTTAACTTAAACTGATTAGCGTAAATATCATACATTTGTACCAGTATATATAATTTTCCCAAATTGAATAGAAATGAGGGTTAGAAAAAATATTTTTTTTTTAAGATTATTCGGGCGGGGAGTTTGCGGAGCGGGTG
>JAJPXE010000173.1 GCA_021205645.1 Candidatus Gastranaerophilales bacterium
TTTTGAACCTTTGCAGAAAACAATACAATCAGCTTCAAAATGTCCAAATATTAGCCTTTCATTCGCTTCTTTCTGTCTGAAATCAATATCTATCTTATTAGGAATTATTAAGAATATTTTCTTTTTTACTTTTATGATGTTGCCATAATTTTTTTCTTGCCATGTGTTTTCCCGGCAAATATTTTGTTAAATCTCTAAGCCTATCATATATGTATTGATAGATGCATTCAGCATTAATGCTCAATTTATATAGATATTTTAGCCGTCCGGCTATTCTTTCGGCAGCCCAATACTGTTTTAATTTTCTAAGTGAGTGTGCGGAAAAATCCCAAAATTGACATGCGGCAGGGGGTGTAAAACGCTGTGCGTTTTACACGGTCTGCCGAACGGCAGCGGGTGTTGCGGGAGTGGCAGTGGGAACTGGTTCGCACCCGCTCCGCTCGCTGTGCGTTTTACACGGTCTGCCGAACGGCAGCGGGTGTGCGGAGCGGGTGCTGACGGTGCCGGCACACGGTCTAGCGCTCCTCAAGTCGATTTTCCCGCTCCGGACATGCGGAGAGGGCGGGGGAAAAATCACCTCACCCCCAAAAACAATACAGTTAGAGTTTGTGAAAAATTAAAATTTTTCTCACACCCTGGTTATAAAATACCCTCCAACATATCGTTTAAAGCAAGTTTTGCAGCTCTCACCGGTGCAGCATAAGACGTTCCGCCAAGTCTGGTATTCAGTTTTTTTGTTTTCCAATTTAAAGGTAAATCCGTTCCTTCAAGACCTGTCAGATTTACACCGATAATCTCACCGTTATCGCCTTTTGTTAATCGCGGGAAATAATCACGCCTTTCATAATGCTGTGTAAAAACTGAATTCCTTGAACAGGAATCGTGAGCAATTTTACCTTTTCGCAAAGAACCTGCACCCTCAACACCTTCTATTGCAAGTCTGTCATTTACAACCTCTTTTGCAAAATTATTCTCATTGCCTGCCGCATCAAGTATTCTCGTTCCTTTTGACATTATTCTCTCAAATAACGGTTTAATCGATTTAATACTGCCGCTTTTAGCAACATATTGCTTCTGGATATATCCGGGTTTGCCGGTAACATCTTCTGCATCAACTAGATTTACTTCGGAAATTGAAATATAATCTACCTTTTTGCCTCTGTCCATCTTGTCTGCAAGCTCGCTGAAACGTTTCTCTTCTAATTCCATCGGAAGCCGACCCCTGTATCTTAATATTTCAAAGATATTTTTTTTATGCTCTAATCTCTCAACCTTTGCAAACGGATTAAACCGCTTTACAAAAGTTTCCATTATCTCACCGTGTGTTAATCCTTTCGGTGAGAAAAAATTATCAAAAATTACTATAGTTTTTGGTGTGAGTTCTGCATTTTTTACAAATGCTCCGTCTTTATCAAGAATTCTAACCTGAACTTTGTCTTTTTCTCTGCCTTCTTCTAAAATATGATAAACTTTACCATCTTTCGGATTTGTCCAGCTAACACGTTTATAGCTGTCCTCAATAGATTTTGAAGTCAGACGCTTTAAATCCTCCGGTACGGCTTTTGAATATGTGTAATGCATTGCTCTGGATTTTGTTTCATTTATTGCAATTCTATTCAAAGCACGGGTAATATTGCCCTGTGTCGGGGCAAAACGTCCTGCTGCCTTTTGCATGCCTGTATTTATCAGTTTCGGGGTTCCTGTAATTATTGACATCACACACCTGTTTAATGTTTATGCTGATTTAATGTTCATAAAAAAATAAAATTGCCCTTTTTGAGCCTTTTCTGTAACATTTTTTTTACAAATCAAACACGATAAAAATCCCTTAAATTTCCTGATTTAACCTTTATCAATTTTTGATTTTACAAAATAAAATCCAATTATAACAGGTTTTGACATGTATTTCATGAACTTATGTAACAAAAAATCATAAAATATTAAAGAATCATGGAAACCGTACCGTAAAAACATTATGTAAGATATAGAAGATATCAATAAATTTTAAGTTAAGTGAGGAATGGATATGCATTTAAAACAAGATTTGGAGTTGACATCAATGTCCGCAGATTGTACTGCGGATAAAAATGCTATGAGCGAACTTTCATGCGAATTAGAAACACTTTTTAATAATGTGGTGTCAACAGTTGTAGATTATTTTGAGGAGGCAGTAGCAGAATAGATTTTATCCACAATTGAATAGTTAAAAAACAACGGAGTTAATCAATATGATTAACTCCGATTTGCTTTTAATATATTTTGAATTAAACAAGCTCCCGAACACGGGAAATGTTTCTTGAAGCAATTTCAACAAGTTCTCTGGAAACAGCAATCATAGAGATTTCAGATTCAAGCTTGTTAACACAGGAGCCGCAGCCGATAGCTGAAGCACCCGATGCAAATGCCAGCGATGCTGTTGTCGGGTTTATACCTGTTGCCGTCATAACCGGTATATCAACATTTCTTGATAGCTCAATAGTATTTGCAAGAGTAAGTTCGGCTCTTTCTACAAGACCTCTTACACCCGACGGAATGTCAGAGCTTGAATAGTGACCTTCGGTCTGGATTAAATCAATACCCATTATTTCCAGCTCTCTTGCAAGCGAAATCTGTTCGGATATATCAATACTTCCCGGAACAGTAACACAGAAGAACACTTCTTCTTTATTAATCAAACTCAAAGTCTCACGAACTAAATCCAAAACCTGATTAGCAGACATCGAAATTCCGTGTTTATATAATGCATCAAAATTACCTAATTCAATAGCATCAGCACCCATAGAAACAGCCATTGCTAATTCTTCAGGTTTAATTGATGATACAAATACAGGCATGTCGGTCATTTCTCTGACCATTGATATGATTTCTCTGTCTGCGCAGATATCTACAGCAGAAGCACCTGACTGTTGTGCTGCCATAACTACATTTGCGACTCTGTCAGCATCAAAATTATCAATACCTGATATAATTTTTACTGCCCTTTTTTCACTTAATGCTTGCTTGAATAAATCAATTCTTGACATGTAATTCTCCTTTTGTTTTTTATCTCTAAAACTTACCTGTGTATTATAGATTAAAATTGTAATATTGACAAGACTAACCGCTGAAAAATCTTGATATTGATAGACAATAAGCAGAGTATAGTAAAAAATAATATTAAAATTGAGGTGTGTTATGCAAAAAGTTATTTTATATATTTTGTTTGGTATTCAGCTTTTTATACCATCGTTTGCATTTGACAGAGATGAAATTACAAATATTAATGTATACGAAAAAATAAACCCTGCAATAGTAGCAATAGATGCAAAAATCCCGCACGGAACATCAAGCGGTACGGGATGTATTATTGATTCCAAAGGTACAATACTGACGAGTTCCCACGTTATAGGAGAAAGCTCGGATATAACCGTTACTGTTTCAAACGGGGAAAAATACAAAGCTCAGATAATAAAAATAGCAGGTATTAGTAATGATTTGGCACTATTAAGGATAAATACGACAAGACCCTTAAAGACGATAACATTTGGTGATTCGACAAGTATACGTGTAGGTCAAAAAGTACTGGCAATCGGAAACCCGTTCGGGTTCAACGGAACACTAACACAGGGTATAGTATCAAGGATTGATTACAAGCGTAACAAAATCCAGACAGATGCAGCAATAAACCCCGGCTCATCGGGCGGACCGCTTCTGAACACTTCCGGTGAAGTTATCGGGATAAATCAAGCTATATATAATCCTGATAACAACACTTCAAATATCGGGATAGGATTTGCCATACCGATAAATGCGGTTAAATCTATACTTCCGTAAAGAGATACCCGCTGCCGCTCAGCAGACCGTGTAAAACGCACAGCAAGCGGAGCGGGTGGGAACCGGTTCCCGCTGCCGCTCCCGGGAGCACCCGCTCCGCTGGGTGAGGGGACAGTCACGCTATGTAAAAGTTGCACCTCACCCGAATTTGTAAATTCGCTATCGGCAGACCGTGTCGGCTTTGCCGACACACGCTGCCGCTACTCATCAACAAATTCCGCCCTCTCCGGTTGGAGAGGGCTAAAGTCGATTTTCCCCTCTCCTTTTGGAGAGAGGGGCGGAGCAGACAGTGCCAGCTGCTTTGCAGGAGATGAGAGGGCGATTACCTCACCCGCAGGGGTAAATGTATTTTGAATTCACTCAATATTATTTACCCCCGTATTTACCCCTTATATTTACTCCGCCTTTGCTTATTGCTGACGAACCTACCCCGCATTTACTCCTATATTTACCCCTGAAAACTATAATTAATCCATGAAGAAAAGCAAATCCTTTTTTCAAAAGACTTGCTTCTCTTACCATAATTAACAACGAAATAGAATTTACTAAACCAGGGATTAGTGGTTGAACGTTTTGAAACCGTCTTCCACGTTTTTGCTGACAACTTTTTGACAAGCTTCCATTTCTGTCTGCAATGCACTTTGTTCAGTATCTAACTGTTCAAGTCTTAATTGCAATTCCCTGTCCTCAGCCTGAATAATTTCAGTTTTAGCATTGATAGATGCAACTTCCTGGTCATACTGTTCCTGCTCGTAATAGTACTGGTTCATTGCATTATTATATGCATCTTCATCAGTAATAGTTTCGCAGTTAAGAGTATATGTAACAGAATCATTCTCAAACTTGACAGATGTAAATCTTCCGTAACCGTCCGTTTCTAACAATGCATTTGCAGTCTCTTCTATTTTTGTACTTATATAGGTTGCGTTATAGTACGATAGTTTATTCTGTGAGTCAATACCGTTGCTTGCGGTAGCATCATCATCATAAGCACCCGATGCTGCCGATGCTAAATCAGCCTCTGTCGTATAGTAAGTTGTACCATATAGCTGGAATGAATAAATTCCGCCCAGATACTCTCCGGTATTGCTGTCAAAACAAGCAGACAAGTTTGCATAAGCCTCTGACGATGTTGTTTTCATATCTGCAATAATCTGTTGAATTGCAACAGAGATTGTATCATCGCTATCATAATCATCAACACTGATTGCCGTTAAATCACAGTTACCTACAGCGGTGTAATCGCTGTATACCGGATCATTGGTTGCAGAGTGAAAACTCAATGTATCTACACCATTGTCAATGTCAATAGCCGCTAACTCGTCTGCTGTAAGAAAATATGTTCCGTTTGTATAATATACGGTATCATCTCCGCTTCTTACCTGAACTTTAGCCGCATCACCCTGAGAACCTTCTGCTGCTGCAGCATCTTCACCACATACAAAATAGTAGTTACCATTTTCATCCACAGTGTAATAATAAGTATTGGATGAATCGTAAGCTGCACCATAACTGCTTCTTAATAGTGAAATGATATCTGCCTGTTCTTCATCATCAGTATCAATTATATTGAATGTGACACCCGATATCGTATTCCCGTCATCATCAGTATAAGCCGTATCAGCAGCAGAAAGAGTAATCGTTTTAGGATTAGTATCACTTTCTTCTTCTTCCGGATCATAATCAGGATTTGCAACTGTCACATCACTACAGATTACTAATACACCGTCATCGTCATTGGTGTATGATGTACCGGCAGATGTTGTTGCCGTTCTGTTAAAGATTTCATCAAGTTCTTCAACCGTATCGGTATCGGTATTTTGATCCGATCTGACAAAAGTTGTTTTAGATTCGACACCGTTTCGCTCAATGCTCAAAGTATATGAATCATCGCCTGCACCGGCAGATGTTTCTTTAACATAGGTTAGCTGAGTGACGGTGTAGTCTTTGTCATCATTTCGTGTAAAATCATTTGTTTTTGTACACTGGATCTGCGGTTCGACCATTTTCTTCTGCGATCCTGTGTAAACATCCGTGTAATAATAACTCGTTGCGACGTAGTTATAATCTGAATTTGCCGTAGCAATTTGATAGTAATCCGACAATACATAAGTATTGTTTCCATCGCTCCAGGAGTATTGGAGCGTAGTGTAGTCGTTACTATCAGGGCATGTTGGCACGGACATTGTCAGCATCTGATTGAATAAATCAGCTGATTGGTTTGATAGATTAAGCCTTTGTTGGTTAATCTGCTGACCCTCGTATTCAGTGTTTGTCTTTCTGGCAGACAGGGATAAATACCGGGCCTGAGAAGCTGCCATTCCCATAAGGTTTCTCCTTTCGTTGTTACATGTTATTTAGTTGTTTTCATGGTTTCTTTTAATGTTGCCTGCAAACATGTCAATGCAACACTATTCACATGTTACATTTCTTTACAATTCGTTTCAACGGTTATTATTCAAGGTTCTATACTAATGTATGGCAAATTTCATACTTTAGTAGGAGATTTTTGTTTTTTAGTATGGGAGTTTGCGGAAAAATTAAAAAAGCCCTGAATATTCAGAGCTTTTCATTTATATTATCTAATTTCTTTAATTTAGCCGTACATATCAATCTTGTGCCTGCCATTATCACCGGTGCCGGTAACTTCACCTATAACACCGGTGCTGTCGCTGCCTGCTGCTTTTCCTGCACCGTGTCTTTCTGAAATTCCGCCTGACAATTCCTCTGTCTGAGCGCTGCCGGCAGATGATGCACGCTGGACCCCGAACGGATTTACACCCTGCGTGCTTTGAAAAAATTTTTCTTTAACTTCCGGACTGAATGAAACCATTGTTTTTCCTTATTATGCTATGTCTAATCTCGTGACATAAATATACATCATCTTACATG
>JAJPXE010000043.1 GCA_021205645.1 Candidatus Gastranaerophilales bacterium
CGATATAATTCAGGATTAGCATCTTTAGATTAAATAATATTTGTGATAATATAAGAGCCGGAGGGCATTATAGCATGAAACAAAAAATAGTATCGGGCATGCGGCCGACAGGGAAATTACATTTAGGTCACTATCTTGGAGTTATAGATAATTGGGTGCAGCTCCAAAATGACTATGATTGCTATTACTTTGTTGCTGACTGGCATGCGCTTACGACTAAGTACGATAAAACCTCCGAATTAAAACAGGATATTTTAAATGTCGTTATGGATTGGCTTGCCTGCGGTATTGACCCGAACAAATCCACAATCTACGTTCAATCGCTTATTCCGGAGATAGCGGAATTACATCTGTATTTAAGTATGGTAACACCTCAAAACTGGGTTGAGCGTGACCCGACTCTTAAAGATATGGCTAAAATACTCAAAACCAAAGAAGGAACCAATACTCAAATAAGCTATGGATTAATGGGCTATCCCGTTTTAATGACTGCCGATATTCTTATGTTCAATGCTGATTTAGTTCCCGTTGGTATTGATCAGGTTGCACATGTCGAGTTGACAAGAGATATTGCAAGAAGGTTCAACAATGTTTACAATACTGATTTCTTTAAAGAACCTCAGCCAAAATTGAACAATTGTTCACTAATCTGCGGCTTAGACGGAAATAAAATGGGTAAATCTTATCATAACGATATCAAAATTTCAGACACGGCAGAAGATACCTCAAAAAAAATTATGAGTGCAATAACAGACCGAACCAGACTCCGAAAAGACGATTTGGGTCATCCTGATGAGTGTGAAGTTGCATTTAAATACTGGAAAATATTCGGAAATGATGCAGAAACAGGTACTGTCAGAAGTGAATGCGAACAGGGACTAAGAGGATGCGCACAGTGCAAACGTGAGTTGGGAGCTAAAATCAATGAAAGACTTGTTAATATAAGAGAAAAACGAAACTATTACGAAAACCATATTGACGAGGTCAAAGATATTTTAAAAACAGGCTCGCAAAAAGCAAAAGAGGATGCACATGTCATTTTAGATAAAGTTCGTTCAATTGTTCAAATGTATTAGAATTTTTTTGTAACAGAATTTTTATTAATGTAACATTTTACTAAAAATAACGCAAAAAATAATTTATAGAAATTTTAAATTAATATAACGTGTAGTATGTCTGTGTTAAAGGAGTGTGATTTTGGCGGATATCGTATCAAAATTCGGGAATAATAATCAATATCTTTTACGCCACAAACAGTTAACTCAAAAGAACCTGAGAGATGAAACCTGTGAACAAAGCGGACAATCGTCAGGAGTGCAGGAGGCTCAAGAAGTAAAGAAACAAGAGCCGAAGCAAAGACGAAAAGATATCTATGCACAAATGCCAATCAGGGCATTGGGTTATTCAAACGAACTCGGAGAAGCGATAAGACCGCTTAGTCCTCTGCTGGCTAATCTTTCGTGGCTGCCGGCAATAGCATATATCAGTGCGGATGTTTCCGACAAATACAGACAGGACGAATACGGAAATCAGGAACCAAGTTCAAAGCGTGCTTCTAAACAGCTTCTAACACAGCTTCTTGCAAGTGTACTTATGCCGACGGCAGCAGTTAAGCTCGGACAGGGAGTGGCAAATAATACGGCAGCATTCTCTAAAAAGGGACTAACGCTCAGGCATCGGGAAAAAATATCCGATATGGTGCTCAACTCTATGAATGCAGGTGACCACAAAGCGTTTTTAGATGCCGGCGGGAAAATAAACAAGGCTCTATATAAAGAATCACTGGGCGGCAAGGTTGATGAAATTGTTAAACACCGTAAAACTCATACAAAACTGCTTGAACCTTTCTATGCGGCAGTGGATTTTATCCAAAAACCGTTTATTAAAGCTCCTAAAATCGAAAAAATAAAAGATTATGCAGGTACTGTTGTAGACCGGCTCGTCGATAGCAGACAACAATTGCTTGACGGCGTTAAGCCTGAAAAAATGTCTAAAAAAGCATTTAAAAAATTCCTGAATGTTTCAAGAGGTGTTCCTCTTGAAGAAAAGCAAAGTATGGCATTTGATGCAATAAGAAAAATGGAAAAGAGCAGGATGTTCAATAACAGAACTTTGAAATCAATAGGCGGCTTAGCGGCGCTGTCATTGCTTGCAAAGCCTATTGATAACTTTGTGGAGCACGTAGTTATCGGCAAATGCGTTGGTCCTGCCATTGATAAAGTCGGCGGAAGTTCTAAAAATACAAGGGAAACAAAGGATACAAAACGAGCTTAAATTTACCTTATGTGCAGGAGATAGACCGTTGCACAATTGAAATAGATAAGTAAACCGACAACATCAATTGTCGTTGTAATGACAGGACCTGAGGCTATTGCGGGGTCAATGTTGATTTTTTTGAGCACAAACGGTATACATGTTCCGATAAGTGTTGCACACATCATATTTACAATCATTGAAAATCCTACAACAATACCCAATCCTACCGAATGCTGCCAGCCCCATGTTACAAGAGTAACAAGAGTGCCGAATAAAATACCGATTATCAATCCTATAGCAGTTTCTCTTAGTATATGGTGGAATGCTGATTTGAGTGATAACTGGCCTGTTGACAAACCCCGCACAATAAGTGTTATACTCTGGGTGCCGATATTTCCGCCCAACCCTGTTAACAAAGGCATGAATATTGCTATTATTGATAAAAATTTCAGCGTGTAATCAAAATGATGTGCAACATTAACAGCCGCAAATTCTCCGATTAGGGTAATAAATAGCCACGGAGTGCGTGCCTTAACTGCATGTAAAAGATTACCCGAGAGAATATCGTCCTCATCCTCAACCATTTCAGTTGCGATACCGGAGGATGTATAAATTTCTTCGGTTGTTTCTTCCTCAACAATATCCTGAACATCATCCCATGTAACAATCCCTTTTAACCTGTTATATAAATCAACAACCGGAAGTGCATTGAATTGATATTTCATAAACTCATCTGCAATATAATCCTGTCTGTCATCAACGTGAAGTCTTACGATATCAGTTGTCATAATTTCGGTTATTTTCCGCCTGACGGGGGAGGTAAGCAATTTTCTAAGAGAAGCAACACCTAAAAGATGACTCTGTTTGTCAACGACATAAACGTAATATAAATCCAAATTATCTTTTTCGGCTTTAATCCTGATTGTGTCGAGGACATCTTTGACTTCGCTTTCGGCATTAACGGTGAGTACAACGGGGTTCATAATACCGCCGGCGGATTCTTCGTTGTATGTCAACAGTTCACGAACTTCCGATGAAAACTTATGCGGTAACTTATCAAGATAAGATTCCGACTCATCTTCTTCCATATCGCCGAGGACATCAGCCGCTTCATCGTGAGGCATTTTTGCGATTAGCCTTGATGCGAGTTCTTCATCAATTTCGCCCAATAATTCTACCTGCAGCTGTGCAGGCAGATATTCCAGCAAATCCGATGCTTTATCCTCATCAAGCTGTTTAAAACATGCAAGACGTTCCTGCGGTGTTATTTCTGCAAATATATCAACTAAATCTGCAGCGTGAAACCCCTCAAGTGTTTCTTTTAACTGTCTTGAGTTTTCATCGTTTATAATTTCACGTATTCGCTCTACTATGCTTTGAATGTTAATCATAAGCAAATTATACAATAAATTTTCGGATTATAGAATATTAAGCCGTTGATGTTCATAAATTCGTATGACTAATAAATTATACCGTAACGAGAGTAAGCTTACAAATTCTGCTCTCTCTGTCTAGAGAGGGCTTTAATCTTTTTACCCGTTCCGCAGGGTGAGGGGGGGGAATTTTCGGCACATCTTAGTTTACCCCGATTTACCCCTTTTGAAATTATATATATTTGTGTTACCATTTTTTTATGCTTAAATGCATTTGGATGATATAAATAAGGAGAAAATTATGGCTGAAATGAATAAGAGAGTCTGGCTTTTCAGAGAAGGTAATGCAGATATGCGAAATCTTCTCGGCGGTAAAGGTGCTAACTTAGCGGAAATGACTAACCTGGGTTTGCCGGTTCCTCCGGGGCTGACAATTACAACGGAAACCTGTATGGAATATATAAATAACGGGAATAAAATGCCTGCCGGGTTAATGGACGAGGTTAAAAAGGCATTAACTGATGTTGAGCGTCAGAAAGGTCAAAAGTTCGGCGATTCCGAAAACCCGCTTCTTGTTTCGGTTCGTTCGGGTGCAAGAGTGTCCATGCCGGGGATGATGGAAACTATTCTTAATCTCGGTTTAAACGATGAAACTGTTGAGGCAATGGTTAAGCTTACGAATAATCCGAGATTTTGTTATGATTCATACCGCAGATTTTTAACAATGTTCGGTTCTGTTGCGTGGGAAATGGACAGACAGAAATATTTTGAATCGGAAGTAGAGAAAGTAAAACAGAGAGAGGGTGTTAAATCCGACACGGAGATTTCTGCTGAGGGTTGGAAGTCACTCATTTCCGTATATAAAAACGTTATCAAAGAGGTTACGGGAAAAGAGTTTCCGCAGGATCCTTATGTACAGCTGCAGGAAGCCATTGAGGCTGTATTCCGTTCGTGGAATATTCCGCGAGCTGTTGCATACAGGAATATGAACAAGATTGACCATAATTACGGTACGGCGGTCAATGTTCAGTCAATGGTATTCGGTAATATGGGTGATGATTGTGCGACAGGTGTTTCTTTCACCCGTAACCCTGCTACGGGTGAGAACAAGTTCTACGGCGAATATTTAACAAATGCACAGGGTGAAGATGTTGTTGCAGGTATCAGAACCCCTAAGCCTATTGCCGAATTGGAACATGAGATGCCTGATTTATACAGGCAGTATGTTGATATTGCCAAAAAGCTTGAGCTTGGATATAAAGATGTTCAGGATATGGAGTTTACGATTGAGAGGGGCAAATTATACATACTTCAGACCCGTAACGGTAAGCGTACTGCTGCTGCTGCTGTCAGGATTGCAGTTGAGATGTGCGAGGAAGGTATTATTACAAAAGAGCGTGCTATTCAACTTGTTGATCCTTATGCAGTTAACCAGATACTTTTGCCTTGTTTTGATACAAAGGCAATGTCAGAGGCACATAAGATTGCACAGGGTGTGAATGCATCTCCGGGTGCTGCGGTAGGAAAGATTGTGTTTGACACGGAAGAAGCTGCTCAAAGAGGGGAAGCCGGCGAGAAAATTATTCTGGTTCGTGTTGAAACCTGTCCTGATGATATCCACGGTATGGCTGTTTCACAGGGCGTTTTAACCCTCAGGGGCGGTGCCACTTCTCATGCAGCGGTTGTTGCTAAGGGAATGGGTAAACCCTGCGTTTCAGGTTGCGAAGATATGAAAATAGACCTTGCAAATGAAACATTGACCGGTTGTGATGGGACTGTTTACCACAAGAACGATATTATTTCTCTTGACGGCGGCAAAGGTATCGTTATGGACGGTGCCGTTAAACTTGTTGAGGCTAATATTGATGAGAATTGGAACAAGTTTTTCGGCTGGGTTAACGAGATTAAAAAATTAAAAGTTGAGGCTAACGCCGATACTCCTAAAGATATAGAGAATGCAAACAAGTTTGGTGCGGAGGGTGTCGGACTTTGCAGAACAGAGCATATGTTTATGGATCCTGACAGACTGCCGTGGGTTCAAAAGATGATTATTGCGGGAACTCCTGAGGCAAGGAGAGAAGCTCTGGATAAACTGCTTCCGATGCAGTATTCGGATTTTTATGCAATGTTCAGGGCAATCGGTGACAAGCCGATGACGGTAAGACTTCTTGACCCGCCGCTGCACGAATTTCTGCCGGATAAGGAATCTTTAATAGCAGAAGTTGCGGAGCTTAAGGCACTTGGTAAAGATGCAAAAGAAAAAGAAGAGCTTTTGCATGTTGTGGAGAGTTTATCCGAATCTAACCCGATGATGGGGTTAAGAGGCTGCCGTTTGGGCTTAACTTATCCTGAAATTAACGAAATGCAGGTAAGAGCAATTTTTGAGGCTGCCTGTGATGTTAAAAAGGAAGGAATTGAAGTGAAGCCGTGGGTAATGATACCTCTTATCGGACATGTTAACGAGTTAAAGGTTGCAAAAGAAATCCTTGAAAAAGTGGCAGAGGCTGTAATGCTTGAAAAAGGTATCAAAGTTGGGTATAAGTTTGGTACAATGATAGAAATACCTCGTGCCGCATTGACTGCTGATGAGATAGCAGAGTATGCGGAATTTTTCTCATTCGGAACAAACGATCTGACCCAGATGACGTTTGGTTTCTCGCGTGATGACGCAGAGGGCAAGTTCTTGAACAGGTATGTTGAGCAGAAAATATTGCCGTCAAATCCGTTTGAAACACTTGATACAAAGGGAGTTGGTCAGCTTGTTGAGATGTCAATGGAGTGCGGCAAGAAAGTTAATCCAAGCCTTATAGGCGGTGTTTGCGGAGAACACGGCGGTGACCCTGATTCGGTTAAATTCTGTCACAGGATAGGTTTGGATTATGTTTCCTGTTCGCCGTTCAGAATCCCGCAGGCAAGGCTTGCTGCTGCTCAGGCGGTTGTTGAGAATAATAAATAATACTTACTTTATTAT